>DASRJW010000142.1 GCA_035649275.1 Candidatus Krumholzibacteriia bacterium | reverse complement strand
AGATCGGCGCCAAGGAGATCGTCCTCGAAGGCAAAGCGACCCTGCCCGAAGCCGCCAAGCCCTTGATCGCGGCGTTGGAGAAGGCGGCCCCGGGGGAGAGCAAAGGGGAGAGCAAATCCCCGCAGTAGGAGGCTTGGAGAGCGGCGTGACCGGATGATCGCCTTGACCCGAAGCGTCGGCAACCTCGACCGCTGCGAGCTGACCTACCGGTCACGCGCTCCTATCGACTCGGACCGAGCGCGAGCACAACACCGGCAGTACGAGAGGTTGCTGCAGGAGCTCGGTGCGGAGGTGGTTTCGCTCCCCGCCGAGCCGGACCTGCCGGACGCGGTCTTCGTCGAAGATGCGGCCGTCGTGCTCGACGAATGCGCCCTCCTGCCGCACATGGGTGCCTCGAGCCGGCGGCCCGAGAGTGCGGGCCTCGCTGCCGCCCTCGCCGCCTACCGGGACCTCGTGCACCTACCGCCCCCCGGTACGCTGGACGGCGGCGATGTCCTGCTTCTCGGCCGCACCCTCTTCGTCGGCCTCTCGACGCGCACCGACCAGGAAGGGATCGCCGCGCTCCGCGAGCGTGTGGAACCCCTGGGCTACACCGTGCGACCCGTGCCAGTGCGCGGCTGCCTCCACCTCAAGAGCGCCTGCACCGACATCGGAAAGGGCTCCCTCCTCGTCAATCCCGCCTGGGTGGACGTGGCGCTCTTCCCCGGATTCGACACCATCGCCATCGACCCCGAAGAGCCGGAGGCGGCGAACGTGCTCCGCGTCGGCGACACCGTCGTCGCTTCCGCCAGCTTTCCACGCACTGCAGCACGCCTCGCGGCGCACGGGCTCAGCGTGCGCGCGCTGGATAACTCGGAGTTCCTCAAGGCCGAAGGCGGCCTCACCTGCACGAGCCTCCTCTTCGCACCCTCGCCCTCCCGGCGTGCCCCACCCCGCGACACTCGCGTATGAAATGAGCTCGCGCTGGCCTTCCTCCGCAGCGCTGCTCTACCATGAGCCGGACTCGTGTCGAGCCACGCTCGAGGGGCAGGGACGACCGCGGCAGCCCGGAGCGTGAGCGGGTCTGCTGCGGTCCTCTGCGGAGGTGAGTCGCCGTGTATGGACGCGCCTTCGTCCCCGAGATCCAGGAGTTCATCCGCAACCGCGACTTCAAGGCGCTCCGCGAGGCCATGGTGGAGCTGTTGCCCGCGGACCTCGCCGACGCCCTCTCCTTCCTGAACCCCGAGGAGAGGGCGGTCGTCTTCCGTATGCTACCGACGGCGCTCGCCGCCGACATCTTCGAGTACCTGGAGATCGACGAGCAGGAAGCGCTGCTTCGCAGTCTCGGCCAAGCCGAGGCGGCGGCCATCCTGAACGAGATGGCCCCGGACGACCGCACCGCCCTGCTGGAAGAGCTCCCCGGCACGGTCACCCGGAAGCTCATCAGCTTGCTGACACCGGAAGAACGCCGCGTCGCCACCATGCTCCTCGGCTACCCCGAGGGCAGCATCGGCCGGCGGATGACGCCGGACTACGTCAGCATCCGCGAGGAATGGACCGTGGCCCAGGTCATCGAGCAACTGCGCCGCTTCGGCCGCGACAGCGAGACCATGAACATTCTCTATGTCGTCGACGTCCAGGGCAAGCTGCTCGACGACATCCGCCTGCGCGAAGTGATTCTCGCCCCTGCCGACCGGCGGGTGACGGAGCTCATGGACAACACCTTCGCGGCGCTCAACGTCAACGACGACCAGGAAGTGGCGGTCGAGAGGATCAAGCACTACGACCGCGTGGCCTTGCCCGTCGTGGACAGCCGGGGCATCCTGGTCGGCATCGTCACGGTGGACGACGTCCTCGACGTCGCCGCCGAGGAGACCACCGAGGACATCCACAAGCTGGGCGCCGTCGTGGCTCTGGACGAGCCGTACATCGACACCGGCTTCTTCAGCATGGTACGGAAGCGCGCCGTCTGGCTCTGCCTCCTCTTCCTGGGCGAGATGCTCACGGTGAACGCCCTCTCCCGTTTCTCGGTCCACATCGAGAAGGCCGTGGTGCTGACGCTCTTCATCCCCCTCATCATCAGCAGCGGCGGCAACTCGGGCTCCCAGGCGACGACGCTCATCATCCGCTCCCTCGCCCTCGGCGAGATCGGACTCGGCGACTGGTGGCGCATCATGCGCCGCGAGGTGTTGACCGGGCTCTGCCTCGGCGGCGTCCTGGGCTCCTTGGGATTCCTGCGCATCCTCCTCGGCGCACAGTTCTCCCACCAGTACGCTGTGCACGTCCTGCCCCTCGGGTTCGCCATCGCTTTCGCCCTGGTCTGCGTGGTTCTCTGGGGTACGCTGGTAGGCTCCATGCTTCCCCTCTTGCTCCGCCGGATCGGCCTCGATCCCGCCGTGTCGTCCGCGCCGCTGGTGGCGACGATGGTGGATGTCATCGGCGTCACCATCTACTTCGGGATCGCGGTGATCATTCTTCGCGGTCACCTCCTGTGACGGGCGAGACGCGGCGGCTCGATCGCGCCCGCCGCGATCTGCGCCGCATCGCCCAGGACGGCACCTATTTCGGCTGGATGGTGGGCATCGGCGAGACCTACATCTCCGCCTTCGCCCTCGCCCTCGGTGCTGGCCCGGTGACCACGGGCTTTCTGGCCACGGCGCCGCTTCTCGCCGGCGCTTGCCTGCAGCTCGTCTCCCCCTTCGGCGCCCGCCGCCTCGGCACGCTCCGCCGCTGGGTCGTGCTCTGCGCCTGCGTGCAAGCGGCGACCTTCGTTCCCTTGATGGTCGGAGCGCTGCGCGGTCGCCTGCCCCTCGAGGTGCTCTTCCTCTCCACCGCTTTCTACTGGGCCGCGGGGATGGGCGCCAACCCGGCCTGGAACACCTGGGTGGGGACGCTGGTGCCGCGGAGCGTCCGGCATCGGTATTTTGCCCGGCGCACCTTGTTCCATCAGCTCGCGACGCTTCTCGGCATCATGACGGGCGGGATCTGGCTGCAGATGGGGGCGGCACGCGGCGCGCCGCGGCGCGCCTTCGCCCTGCTCTTCGGCGCCGCGGTGGTGGCGCGCGTCGTCTCGGCGCGGCTCCTGTCTTCGTACAGCGACCCTCCGCGCGGCTGGCCCGCGCTGCGCACCATTTCGCCCCGCGAGTTCGTGCACCGCCTCACCCATCGGCACGAGGGTCGCTTACTCCTTTTCCTGCTGCTCACGCAAACGAGTGTGATGATCGCTTCGCCTTTCTTCACGCCCTACATGCTCCGCTCCCTCCACTTCGGCTACGGGCAGTACATGGCCTTGCTCTCCACCAGCTTCATCGCCAAGGTGATCATGCTGCCTCGCTTCGGCCGACTCGCCAAACACTGGAGCGTCACCCGGGTCCTGACCCTCGGAGCCATGGGCATCGCCCCGCTGCCGGCCCTGTGGCTGGTCTCCTCTTCCTTCCATTACCTGCTCGCCGTGCAGGTGGTGTCGGGCGCCGCGTGGGCCGCTTACGAGCTTTCGATCATCCTGCTCCAGCTCGAGCTCATCGGCGAAGAGGAACGAACGAGCGTGCTCTCCTATTTCAATCTCGCCAACGCCCTCGCCCAGGTGACAGGAACGCTCCTGGGTGGCACAATGCTGTCGCAGCTCGGAGCCACACCCCAGGCCTA
>DASRJW010000141.1 GCA_035649275.1 Candidatus Krumholzibacteriia bacterium | reverse complement strand
CTTCGCGGTCTCGGTCATCTCGACGAGAAAGGTGCTCTGCCCCCGCGCCAGGTTGTCCGCGGCGCCGACGCGGGTGAAGATTCGATCCACCGGGCCGATGGAGGCGCTCGCCGCCGGCACCCAGCTGCCGGCATGAGCCATCAGCACGATGAGCGCCACTTGGCGGAGGAAGGTGGACTTGCCTCCCATGTTGGGGCCGGTGAGAACGAGGATCTGCGCCTCGCTGCGGGAGAGCTCCACGTCGTTGGGAACGAACTCCTTCTCGAGCAGCGCTTCGACCACCGGGTGCCGGCTCTGCCGCAGCACGATGCGGTCGTCCGCGGTCAGATGCGGCCGCGCATAGTCGCGCTGGTGCGCCACCTGGGCGAAGGCGGCGAGCACATCGAGGGCCGCGAGCGCCGCCACCGTGCGCTCCACTCGGGGTGCCTGCGCGGCGAGCCGGGCGCGGAGAGCAGCGAACAAGCTGGTTTCGAGGCGCACGCGCTCGTCTTCGGCGCGCAGCACCAGCTGCTCCTTCTCCTTCAGCTCCGGCGTGATGTAGCGCTGCGCTCCCACCAAGGTCTGCTTGGGGCTATAACGCTCCGGCACCTTCTCCACTTGCCCGCGAGGGACCTCGAGGTAGTAGCCGAAGACCTTGTTGTAGCCGACCTTGAGCTTGCCGATGCCGCTCGCGGCGCGCTCGCTTTCCTGCAGCGCGGCGATCCACTCGCGCGCCGAACGGGTGGAGTCGAGGAGAGCGTCGAGCTCCTCGGAGACACCCGGACGGATGACGCCGCCAGCGCGCAAGTGCGGCGGCGGTTCGTCCACCAGCGTGCGGCGGACGTCCTCGACCAGGTCCTGCAGCGGGTCCATGGCCTCCCGCAACGCCGCGAGGAGAGTGCCTTGAACGGGCTCCAGCATCTCCCGCAGCAGCGGGATGCGTGCGGCGCCGTCGGCGAAGGCCAGCAGATCGCGTGGTCCGGCGCGGTCCGCGGCGATGCGGCCGAAGCCGCGCTCCAGGTCGCCGAGACGGGCGAGTTCGGCGGCCAGGAGAGCCAGCGCCTCGCTCTCTTGCACCCAATAGCCCACGGCCTCGTGCCGCGCCTCCACAGAGCTGCGCTCGCGCAGCGGAGCACGCAGCCAGCGGCGCAGCAGGCGCGAACCCATGGAGGTGCGGCAGGCGTCGAGATGGTGCACCAGGGTCACCGAAGCGTCCTGGCCGCGGCTGGAGCGGAAGATCTCCAGGTTCGCCAGCGTGTCCTCGTCGAGGAACATCTCCGCCGCCGGGCGCACCACCTGCACCCGCGTCACCGCTTCGAGCCGGCTCCGCTTCAGCCGGCCGCCGTACTCGAGCAAGGCGCCGCCCGCACGGACGCCCTCGGGCACGTCACCGCAATCCAAGCCCTCGAGCGAGGCGGCGCCGAAGTGGCGCAGCAGCGCCTCTCGCGCCAGGCGCGGTGTGAACAGCGCTTCTTCCACGTAGGTGAGCGGCAGGGTTTCGAAGCGCCGCTGCAGCGTCGCGGCGAAGGGGCTTCCCATGCAGCTCTGGGGCAGGAACAACTCCCGGGGGGAATAGCGCGCCACGAGGTCGAGGCTCTCGGCCTCGACACGCTCGCCGAGACCGAACTCGCCGGTGGAGAAATCGAGGAAGGCGAAGCCCACGCTTCGCCCCACGGCCTCCGGCACGGCGAGACAGAAGGCGTAGTGGTTGTCCCGTTCGGCGAGCAGCTCGGGCACGAGCGCCGTCCCCGGCGTCAGCACCTCGGTGACGGCGCGCTGCACCAGTCCCTTCGCCAGCGCCGGATCTTCCACCTGATCGCAAACCGCGACCTTGTAGCCGGCGCGCAACAGGCGCGCGATGTAACCGCTGGCGCTGTGGTAGGGCACGCCGGCCAGGGGGACCGGCGTTTCGGAGGCGCGATCGCGGCTGGTGAGGGCGATGCCGAGGACGCGGCTGGCGATCGCCGCATCACCGTGGAAGGTCTCGTAGAAGTCTCCCATGCGGAAGAGAAGGATGGCGTCCTGATGCTGGCGCTTGATCTCCTGGTACTGCGCCATCATGGGAGTGAGCTTCGTGGCCGGAACGGCCGGTTCCCTGCCTGGCTCCGGCATCCGGCTCATGGCGACTCCGGCCGGACGAGCCGCCACTCCATGCCGAGGGGTTCGAGCTTGGCGCGGGCGTGCGCCGTCGCCGCACTGGCGCTCGTGAAGGGGCCGAGGGCGACGCGGTAGAAATGGCGCTCCCCTTGTTGCACCGGGTCGACCCGCACCGGGCCGATGTCGGGCGGCAGACGATCGCGCAAGCGGAGCGCGTTGGCTTGGCTCTCGAAGACGCCGATTTGCAGCAGCAACGACCCGGGCGGCAACGCGGCTGCCGCGCCCGCGGGCGTCGTCGTCGCACCCTCTGCGGCGGTCGCTGCACCGCCCGAGGCCGGCGCCTGGCGGAGAGAGGTCAGTGTCGCCGCGATCATCTCGTTCTCCGGGGCGGTGGCGAAGCGGCGCTGCAGGGTTTCCGCCGCCGTGCGCGCCTCCGCGGCTCGACCGAGCTCCGCCTGGCACTCCGCCTGCCAGAGCAAGACCGTGGGTAAGAAGTCGCCCCCGGAAGCAGCGAGCGGGGCCAGCTCCTGGAGAGCCGCCTCGGCACCGCGTGTGGCGCGGGCGGCCCAGGCGCGGAGCAGGGATGCCCGCGGCGAGGCGGGCAGTCCTTTCAAGGCGGCGGCAGCGCGTTCCGCCTCTTCGAGGCCGATCCAACTGGCGGCGACGAGAAGACGGGACTCGTCATCGGTGGCGTCCTCGAGACGGGAGCGCACGCTGTGATAGTTGCCCCGCGCGAAATCGAGACGCGCCAGCTCGAGAACGGCGCGTTGGTGGACCGCACCGCTGGGCGCAGCCTGCTCCGCCTCTCGCCAGGCGCGCCTCGCTTCCTTGGCGTCCGGGCTCAGCTCGGCGAGGAGCAGGTAGGCTTGCCCGCGGCTCTCACCCTCGAGCTCGGGCAACGCCGCGAGCAGGCGCTCGTGGGCCTCGGCGTACTGCAGCCGCCGTTGCAGCGCCCGCGCTTCCTCGAGCACATTCGCCTGCCCCACCGCCGCCGCGGGCAACAGCAGGGAGAAGAGCAGCGCCACACCGCTCCAGCGCCGAGCGGGACGCCCGCTGCCGCTCCGGATCACCGCGCTCCCGATGGGGGCGTCACGATCCTTGCCTTGCCCGACTCGAAGTCTCATGCGCCGCGTCTTCCTGCCGCTTGCAGCAGACCCACATGGGTGTCGATGAGCTGCCGAGCCTCCTGCGTCTTCCCCTGCTCCAGCAGCAAGTGGGCGAGCAACTGGAACGCCCGGGGCGAATCCGGAGCTTGCTCGAGGGCGGCGCGCAGCAGGCGCTCTGCCTCTTCCACTTGCCCTTTCTTCGTGGCCAGCTTGCCGGCGGCGAGCAGGGCCTGCTGGTCCCGTGGTCGTCGCTCCAGGATCTGAGCGTAGATGCCTTCGATGTCGCTGAACTTCCCTAGATCGAAGTACACGCGCTCGAGCCGATCATAGAGCTCGGGCTCGACGTCGCTGGTGGCGAAAGCGAGCTTCTGCCAGTAGTAGAGAGCGCTCTCCAAGTCGCCTTCCTCGTGCACGAGATCCCCCAAGGCGAGCAGCGCCGGCTCGCAGTTGCCGTTTTCCTTCAGCGCTTCCTGGAAGTAACGCTTCGCTTCGGCCCGCTGTTCCTGCTGCCGGCAGCGCTCGCCCATGGCGGCGAGGAAGCGCGCCAGCTCGGCCCGTTCCTGCGTACCGTCGCCGCGGAGCGCCCGGATGGCGCGTTCCGCCGTGACGTAGTCGCCGCAGAGCAGCGCCTCCTGGGCGATCTCTCGTTGCAGCGGCCCGTCACGCCCATCCTGGGCCAGCTGCTGCAGCGCCGCCAGGGCCTCGCGCCTCCGGCCGAGGGCGCGGTAATCCTCCACCAGGCAGCGTTGCACCAGGGTGCGCTCCTCCGGCGTGAGATCCTGGCGCACGGTCAGGGTCTGATGGATCTGCAGGGCCGTGGCGTGATTGCCACGGCGGCGCAGCACGCTGCCGAGCTTGATGTAAACGTCCGCACTCGTGCTCCCGGCGTGGGCGGCACGCCGCAAGCTGTCCAGGGCACCGTCCCAGTCGTCGTTCAAGATGTAGTTGAGGGCAGCGGCGTAAGGGTCTGTGCCCGAAGCGACTTTGCGCGGCCCGCGACCGATGATGTAGAGGAAGCCGCCGGAAATCAGAAGCAGCCCGAGCCAGAAGACGAATGCCTCGGCGGACAAGACAGCCCTCCCGGCTTCAGCGCTCCGCGGGCCGTGAACCCGGGGTTTCCCTGGCGGTGTCCAGACCAGCCAGGGGCAAGTTGCGTAGCGCGGTGATCTCGTCGTCGAGGCGCAGGTTCTCGCGCCGCAGGCGGCGGATCTCGTTGCGCAACGCGAACTCCCGGAACACCATGAGGCCGAAGACCAGGATGGCGCCGCAGAGCATGGCACAGAAGAGAACGACGTTGAGCGCCAGGTTCTGATAGGTGCGGGTGAAGAGTGTGAGCGAGGTGTGGTGCTCCACGTTGACGACGGCGAGTGCGAGCACCGAAGCGACCACGACGAACACGAGCAGGCTACGCACCAGCCACACGGGCGCTGCACCTCCAGCCGCCGGCCCTGCGCCCTTCCGCCGGCCCCGACCGGCGCGGCACAACGCGCACCGCCGCCGGGAGAGGGGCGGCGAGGCCCCCTCCCCCAGCGCGGCACGCTTCCGGCTCAGAGTTCGTCGTCGTCCATTTCCTCGGCGGCGACGAGCTCCGCGTCGCCCTCGCGACCGTTGCTGGAATCCTCTTCGGAGATCGGCCGCCGGGTGCCGAACTTGGCGTTGAAGGCGGCCAGATCCTCGGCGGTGGCATCCTCCATGTAAGCGCGCACGGAAAGCACGATACGCCGGTTCGCCGGGTCCATCTTGATCACCTTGAGGGGGATCCGCTCGCCGACACCGAAGTACTCGGCGGGCTTCTTGATGTCCTCCGGCAGGAGGTGCGAGACGGGGACGAAGCCCTCGACGCCTGAACGCAGCTCCACAACGATGCCGCGATCCAGGAGACGTTCCGTCGTTCCCTCGAGCACGGTCCCGACGATGTATTCCCGCGCCAGGTCGTCCCAGGGATCGTCCATGGTCTGCTTGATGCCGAGGCTGATGCGCCGGCTCTCGCGGTTGACCTCCAGGACCTTGACCCGCACCACGTCGCCCTTCTTCACCACTTCACTCGGGTGGCGGACGCGCTTGGTCCAGGACATGTCGGAGATGTGCACCAGGCCATCGATGCCTTCCTCGATCTCGACGAAGGCACCGAAGTTGGTCAGGTTGCGCACCTTGCCCTCGAGGGAGGTGCCGGGCGGGTACTTCTCCGCCAGCGTCTCCCAGGGATCCGGCTCGGTCTGCTTCAGACCGAGGGAGATCTTCTCGTTCTCCGGGTCGATCTTCAGCACCATGACCTCGATCTCGTTGCCCACGGAGACGATCTTGGAGGGATGGCGCACGTGCTTGGTCCAGGACATCTCGGAGATGTGGATCAGGCCCTCGACGCCGCGCTCCAACTCCACGAAGGCGCCATAGTCCGTGATCGACACGACCTTGCCCTTGACCCGCGTGCCCACCGGGTATTTCTCCGCCACTTCCTTCCACGGGTACGGCTGCAACTGCTTGAGACCGAGGGAGATGCGCTCGCGGTCTCGGTCGAAGTCGAGGACCTTGACCTCGAGCTCTTGGCCGATGGAGACGACCTCGCTCGGGTGCGCCACCCGCCCCCAGGAGAGGTCGGTGAGGTGCAAGAGGCCGTCGATGCCGCCCAGGTCCACGAAGGCGCCGAAGTCGGTGATGTTCTTCACCGCGCCCTTGCGGATCTGCCCCTTCTCCAGCTCGGCGATGATCTTCGTCTTCTGCTTGGTGCGCTCCTCCTCGAGGACGACCCGACGGGAGACGACGATGTTGCGCCGGCGCTTGTTGAGCTTGATGATGCGGAACTCCAGCTCCTGGCCGATCAGGGCATCGAGATTCGGCACCTGCCGTAGCGCCACCTGCGAACCCGGCAGGAAGGCGTCGACACCGTAGAGCTTGACCACGAGGCCGCCCTTGATGCGGCGGTCCACCGTGCCCTTCACCGTTTCGGTGCTGTCGTAAGCGGCCTTGATCCGGTCCCAGACCTTGAGGAAGTCGGCGCGCGTCTTGGAGAGGACGATGAGACCGTCCTGATTCTCCATCTTCTCGAGGTAGACCTCGAAGGACTGGCCCACCACGAGCTCCGCCGGATTGTCGAACTCGGCGATGGGGATGGCGCCTTCGCTCTTGAAGCCGATGTCCATGAGCACTTCGACCGGCCCGATGCCGACGATGGTGCCCTTGACGATCT
Source organism: Candidatus Krumholzibacteriia bacterium (assembly GCA_035649275.1). Taxonomy (NCBI): domain Bacteria; phylum Candidatus Krumholzibacteriota; class Candidatus Krumholzibacteriia; species Candidatus Krumholzibacteriia bacterium. Next base: position 84,562 of record DASRJW010000141.1, on the reverse strand, counting down.
CGCCCTCGCCGAAATCGCGCAGCGTCTCGTCGTACTCCAGCACCTGCTTGAGGAAGGCATCGCGCGTCAGCGCCTGGGCGTCGGGATCGTCGAACTCGAAGTTGAACGGCTTCACCTGCGCCGCCGGCGTGCGCTTCTTGGGCCGGCGCTCCTCTTCCTCGTCGTCGAAGCCCCGGCGGCCGTGGCCGCCACTGCGACCACGCCAGCCCCCTCGGCTGTCGTCCCGCGGACCGCGACGCCGCGGCCCGGAGTCCGAGGTCGCCGTGGCGGTCCTGGACTCTCGCCCTGCGCCCCGCGACCCTGGAGTGTCACCTCCTTCCGGCGCGCGCTCGGCGCGCCTCGATTCCTCGTTGCGGAGCGTGTGACTCTCGTCCAGCATGAAGCGGATTCCTCCTTAATTCATAAAGATTTCCCCGAAAAATATTGGGGGACAATCGAGCTACCCTAGCAACCTCCGTCCAGGATCGCAAGGCCGGAACGGCCCGGACCGCCAGGGTCTGGAGGGCCTCAGGGTCAGGGCTCGGGGCCGGCGGGGGCGAAAATGCCGGGAAGTTCGAGCCCGGCGAGGGGGACGCGGGCAGCGGAGCGCAGCATCAACCCGGCGATGTGCTCCATGGCGAGCGCCCCTGCCTGGGCGTAACCGTCCGGGTCGTCGGAGAGTGCGCCGAGGACGAAGGGTTCGCCGACCCACACCTCCAGCGGCTGGCGGCGCAGGAAGCGTGGCCGGCGGTCGCGGCTGCCGCGGACGAAGACGGGGACGATGGGCCGCCCGGCGCGGCGGGCGACGTAACCGAAGCCCCAGCGCGACCTGCCGAGCCGGCCGGGCTTCTGGCGTGTGCCTTCCGGAAACATGAGGACGTTCTCGCCCGCCTGCAGCAGCGCCACGGCGCGATCGAGGGCGGCGTAATCCGCCGTGCCTCGCTGGATCGGGAATGCATTGAACAGACCGATGAGCCAGCCGAAGGCGCCGCTGCGGAAGAGCTCGCTCTTGGCGACGAAGCAGGACTCGAAGGGCACGGAGGCGCCGGCGAGCGGCGGATCCAGGCCGGAGATGTGATTGCAGGCGACGAGGGCGCTGCCAGTCAGCCGGGAGGCGGGGTGCACCTCGCAGCGCAAGCCGCAGGCGGCGCGGAAAAAGGAGCTGATCAAAACGTGGGCGCAGCGGAAGCGCCGGCGGCGAAAGGGCCGGTAACCCGGCTGGGCCCAGTCCTCGGGGACGAAGGTGTGTGCTGCCGCCGTCGTCGTTCCCGCTTCGACACAGCGGAGCGCGAGCGCCACCACGGCGTCGAGCTGCGCTTCGATCCCGAGCTCGGTGGTGTCCAGCTCGATGGCGCCGGCGGTGCGGCGGAGCGGCGCGGAAGAGCGCGTCGTGTCGGCGCGGTCCCGCGCTTCGATCTCCTCCTCCACCGCTTGTCGCGGCCGCGCGTTGCCGCGGGCGGCTTCCTCCTCCTGCCGCCGCGCGGCGCGGGCGGCGACGTCGGCGGTGAGGAAGATCTTCAGGTCCGCCTGGGGCAAGACGACGCTGCCGATGTCCCGCCCCTCCATCACCGTGCCGCCCGCCGCCGCCAAGCGGCGCTGCAGGTCGAGCATGGCAGCTCGCACCGCGGGCCAAGCGCTCACCTGCGACACCATCGCCGTCACCTGCGGATGGCGGATCGCGCCACTCACGTCTTCGTCCCCGAGATACACACGCTGCCCGGCGGCGTCGGACTCGACGCGCAGCCGGGCCGTCTGCACCAGCGCGGCGAGGGCCGCCTCGTCGCCTGGCTCCACCCCCGACCGTTGCGCTGCCAAGGTCACCGCGCGGTAGAGCGCGCCGGTGTCGAGATAGCGCAGGCCGAGCCGCGCCGCCACGCCACGCGCCGTGGTGCTCTTCCCCGCCCCGGCGGGACCATCGATGGCGATGACGAGCCGGCGCAGCGCCGCGGCGCGGGCGGCAGCCCGGGCCGCGAGCGACTCCCGTTCGCCGGGGCGGAAGGCGAAGCGCGCACCGATCCCGGCGCTCATGCCCCGTCCTTCCCGGACGGGTCGCAACGATCGAGCTGCCGGCCGAGGACGCGGGCCAGCGTCGCCAGCTCCACCATGAGCTTCTCGAAGCGTTGCGGCGTCAGCGATTGCGGGCCGTCGCTGAAGGCTTCTGCCGGCCGCGGGTGCACTTCGATCATGAGGCCGTCGGCGCCGGCGGCGATGGCGGCCCGCGCCATCGGCGACACGAAGCGCCAGTCCCCGGTGCCATGGCTCGGGTCCACGATGACGGGCAGGTGGCTCAAGGCGTGGATCACGGGCACGGCGCAGAGATCGAGGGTGTTGCGCGTCGTGCTGCTGTCGAAGGTGCGGATGCCGCGCTCGCAGAGCACCACCTTGTCGTTGCCCTCGGAGAGGATGTACTCGGCGCAGAGAAGGTATTCCTCGATGGTGGTCATCAGGCCGCGCTTGAGGAGGACGGGCTTGCCGCTTTGACCGATCTCGCGCAGCAGATCGAAGTTCTGCACGTTGCGCGCCCCGATCTGCAAGATGTCGGCATAGCGCGACACGAGCTCCACGTGGCGCGTGTCCATGACCTCCGTCACCACGGCGAGACCGGTGGCGGTGCTCGCCTCGCGCAGGAGCTCCAAGCCTTCCCGTCCGAGGCCCTGGAACGAGTAGGGCGAGGTGCGGGGCTTGAAGGCGCCGCCGCGCAGCACCGAAGCTCCGGCGGCCTGCACGCGCCGCGCCACCTCGAAGAGTCCTTCCCGGGTCTCCACCGAACAGGGCCCGGCCATGACCACGACGCGACCCCCGCCGATGGCGACTTCCCCCACCGGGACGACCGAATCCTCCTGGCAGTACTCGCGGCTCGCCTGCTTGTAGGGTCGCGTGAAGGGCAGAATGGCGGCGACACCGGGGAGCAGCTCCACCTGGCGATCCTGGAGGAGCGTGGCGTCGCCGATGACGCCGAGCACCAGGCCGTCGGCGCCGCGGGAACGGCGCGTGCGGCAGCGCAGCTGCTGCAGCAAGCGCTCGACCCGATCCACCTGGCGTTTCGTGGCATTGGGGCGGAAGACGATGCGCATCCGGCTCCCCTCTCAGGCGGGCGCCGAAGGCGCGGGGGCGACGCGCGCCGTCTGCAACGCCGCCCGTTCGGCGGCATCGAGAGAGCGGAGCGACCCCGGCGGCAGAGCGGCGAGATGGAGCGGGCCGACACGGACGCGGTGCAAGTGCAGGAGCGGAACGGCGAGAGCCTGCAGCATGCGGCGGATCTGCCGCTTGCGGCCCTCGTGCAGGACCAAGCGAAGGACGATGCCGCTCGCGCTCGTTTCCAGCTGGACCTGGCACGGGGCGGTGCGGCCGTCGTCGAGGTCGACGCCGCTCTGCAAGCTCTCCAGCTCCGCCGGCGTGAGGGCCCGTCCGACCTCTGCTTCGTACTCCTTCTCCATCCCCCAGGAAGGATGGGTGAGCTTGAAGGCGAGGTCGCCGTCGTCGGTGAGGAGGAGGAGCCCGGTGGTGTCTCGATCCAGGCGCCCGACCGGGAAGAGACGCGCCGTGATGCCGTGCTGCTTGACGAAATCGAGCACCGTCGGCCGGCCCTGGGGATCGCGGGCGGTGCTGACGACGCCCGCTGGCTTGTGGAGCATCCACACGCCACCAGAGTGAGGGCGGACCTCGGCGCCGTCCACGGTGACCCGGTCGGCGGGACCAATCTGGGTTCCGAACTGCCCGGGCTCGCCGTTGACCCGCACTCGACCGCTCTCGATCAAAGCGTCGCAGCCGCGGCGGCTGCCGAGGCCGCACGCGGCCAGATAACGGTTCAAGCGCATGCTCTCGCCTTCAGCCGGCGTCCGGTTCCGCCGCGGGTGGCTCCTCGCCGTCGTCCTCCGGCGCGGCCGGCGCCGGCGGCGCGCTACTGCGGCGGTCGCGCCGTTCCAGCCCCACCTGCGCGGTCAAGGTCTCGATGGCCTCGCCTCGGGCCTCCAGCTCGGCGTCGAGATCCTCCAGCGTCGGCAGGTTCTGCTGCCGCAGCTTCTCTTCCATCCGCGCGGCGGCGAAGCGTCCTTCCTCGCTCGCCGGTTCGGCGGCGGGCGCCGTCGCCAGCTCCTGCGCCTCCTCCTCTTCGAGGCGGCGGGTTTCTTCCTCCCGCGCTGCCAGCATCGCTTCCAACTCCTCCAAGCTCGGCAGGTCGTGGAGCGAGTCGAGACCCAGGTACTGGAGGAACTCCGGCGTCGTGGCGTAGAGCAACGGCCGGCCGACGCTGTCGGCGCGGCCGGCGATGCGCACCAGGTTGCGCTCGAGCAGGGTCTCCACGACGCCGCCGCTGCCGACGCCGCGGATGGCGTCGATCTCCGGGCGCGTGGTGGGTTGCTTGTAGGCGATGATCGCCAGCACTTCCAGGGCGGGCCGGGTGAGGCGCACGCGGCGCTTGCCGACGAAGAGCCGGCGCACCACGTCCGCCAGCTCCGGTCGCGTGCACAGCTGGTAACCGCCAGCCACGCGCTGCATGCGGATGGCGCGGTCGTCGGCGGCGTAATCCCGCTCCAGTGTTTCGAGCGCGGCCTGGATGTCCGCCCGCGCCGTCTCCGGGAGGACCTCCTGCAGTCGGGCCAGCGAGAGCGGCGCTTCGCTGGCGAAGAGCAGCGCTTCGATTTCGGCTTTGAGGCTCATGCTTCGTTCTCCACCCCGGCTGTCGAGCTGTCCTCCCGCCGAGCGTCGCGCTCGGGAGCGCGATCGGCCGGGAAGATCCACAGGTCGCTGAAGCTCTCCGCTTGGTGCGCCTTCAAGGCCCGCGCCTTGATGAGCTCGAGGAGCGCCATGAAGGTGACGATGACCTCGAGGCGCGAACGCGCCCCTTCGAACACGTCACCGAAGCGCAGGCGCCCGGCCTCTTGCAACCGGGACTGTAGCCAGGCGGTGCGTTCCTCCAGGTGCACCGGCTCGAGCACCACTTCGTGGGTGGTGACGATCTCGAAGCGGCGCAACACGCCTTGCAGGGCCTGCATCAGCCGCGGCAGGTCGACGCTGAAGATCTCCTCCTCGCCGTGCTCCTTCGCTTCCTCCAGCAGCGCCGCATCGAAGGGGCGCGTGTAGGTGCGCAAGCTGTCGCGCTCCCGGTCCTCCAGCTTCTGCGCCGCTTCCTTGAACTTCTTGTACTCCAGCAGGCGTTGCACGAGCTCGGCGCGGGGATCCTCCTCGTTCTCCTCCCCCGGGCGCTGCACCGGCAGCAGCAGTCGCGCCTTGATGCGCAGCAGCGTGGCCGCCATGACCAGGAAATCCCCGGCGATGCCGAGATCCAGGCGCTCCAGCATCTCCACGTGCCGCAAGTACTGCTCGGTGATGCGCGCGATGGGGATGTCGTAGATGTCCATCTCCTCGCGCTGGATGAGATACAGCAGCAGATCGAGGGGACCCTCGAACTGCTCGAGCTTGACGACGTAGGTCATGCTTCCCCTCCCGGCGGCCGCCGCAGGCCGCCCAGCCCCATGACGGCCCGCACCTCGCGCATGGTGGCCTCGGCGCGAGCGCGGGCCCGCTCGTTGCCGTGGCGCAGGATCGTGTCCAGCTTCTCCGGCTCCGCTTCCAGCCCCGCGCGCCGCTGCCGCGCCGTGGCGAAGGTGGCGGCGATGTTCTCGGCCGCTTCCATCTTGCAGTCGAAGCAGCTGCGCACCTTTGCTCCGGCGCGGCATTCGTTGGCGATGGTCGGCAGCGCCGCCGCCGGCGAGAAGCGCTGGTGGTAGACGAAGACCGTGCACGCTTCGGGATGGCCGGGGTCGTCCTGGCGCACCCGCTGCGGATCGATAGCGGTACGGCGCAGGCGCTGCTGGATCGCCTCCGGCGGCGCGGTGAACTCCACCGTGTTGCCGAGCGACTTGCTCATGCGCTGCCCGTCGATGCCCGGGAAGCGGGCGAACAGGGTGAGCTTGGTCTCGGGGATGGGGAAGACGTTGCCGAAGGTGTTGTTGAAGCGCCGGGCGATCTCCCGGGTCATCTCCACGTGCGGCGCCTGGTCTTCCCCCACCGGTACCAAATCGCCCTTGTAGAGCAAGATGTCCGCGGCCTGCAGCACCGGGTAGCCGATGTGGCCATAGCTGACGGTTTCCTCCAGGCCCAGGTCGCGCACCTGATCCTTCACCGTGGGGTTGCGCTCGAGCCGGGAGAGCGAGATGAGCATGGAGAAGAGAAGGTGCAGCTCGGAGTGCTCCGGCACCTGGGACTGCACGAAGAGCGGGGCCCGCTCCGGGTCCAGTCCCGCCGCCAGCCAGTCGATCACCATCTCCCGCGTTTGGGCGGCGATCTGTTTCGTGTCCAGGTCGGTGGTCAGGGCGTGCAGGTCGGCCACCATGAAGTACGACTCGTACTGGTTCTGGTATTGCAACCAGTTCTCCAGGGCCCCGGTGTAGTTGCCGAGATGCAACCGCCCGGTGGGACGCATGCCGCTGAGCACCGTGGGCACGTGGACGCTCCTTCCCGCGAGACCGTCCCATGCTAGCACAGGGTCCCGCCGCGCCCGAACGCGGAAGGTGGATTCAGGCGCGGGGATGGAAGGTGCGGTAGACCTCGTGCAGGTACTGCCGGTCCACGAGCGTGTAGATCTGCGTCGTGCCGATGTCGGCGTGACCGAGGAGCTCTTGGACCACGCGCAGGTCCGCCCCGCCTTCGAGTAGATGGGTGGCGAAGGAGTGGCGGAGCGTGTGAGGCGAAAGCGGCGCGGTGATCCCGGTGGCGGCGGCGTGCTTGCGCAGCAGCTTCCAAAAGCCCATGCGCGAGAGCTTGCCGCCGCGGGCGTTCACCAGAAGAGTCGGTGCCAGGCGGCCGCGCAGGAGGCGGGGCCGGCCGTCCGTGAGCCAGCGCGTCGCCGCTTCCACCGCGGCGCGGCCGACGGGCACCAGTCGTTCCTTGGCGCCCTTGCCGAAGACCCGGACGAGACGATGCTCGCGGTCGAGCGCTTCGAGCGGCAGGGCGCAGATCTCCGAGACCCGGAGCCCGGCGGCATAGGTGAGCTCCAGCGCCGCTCGATCGCGCTGCCCGAGCGGCGTCGTCGCCGCCGGAGCTTGCACGAGCTTCTCCAGGTCGAGGACCGAGAGCACGGCGGGAAGTCGCAGACCCCGTCGCGGGCCGCGCAGTCCCTCGAGGGGCGACTGGGGCGCCAGACCTTCGAGGACGAGGAAGCGGTGGAAGCCGCGCAGTGCAGCTAGGCGCCGCGCTCGTGTGGCTGCGCTCATGCCCGCCTCGGTCTGCGCCGCCAAGAAGGCGTGCACATGCCGCCGTTCCACCGCGGCGGGGTTGCCGATGCCTTGCGTCGTGAGGTGATGGAGATAGGTGTCGAGGTCGCGGCCGTAGGAATCGAGCGTCGTTGCCGCGAGGCCCCGTTCCACCATGAGGTGCACGAGGTAGCGCTCGCGGGCCCGGGAGAGGGCGCTTCTCGGCCGCGCTTCAGGTTCCACCGGCCCCGCCTTCCATCTCCAGGTCGAATTCCCGCGCCTGGAGGTCGCCGCTGTCATCGGCGGCGGGCGCCAGCGGCGCCTCCGCTTCTTCCGCCGCTGCCGCGGTGCCCTCTTGAGCATGCGTGGTGCCGGCGCGGAGCGCCGGATGGGAAAGCACGGCGAGGATGCGCTCCGCCGTCGCTGGGCCGACGCCGTGCACGGCGCGCAGCTCCTCGGCGCTGGCGCGGCTCACCGCTTCCACCGAGCCGAAGCGCCGCAGCAGTGCGATCCGTGTCTTCGTGCCCACACCAGGGATGTCGTCGAGGGCGGAGCGCACCAGTTCCTGGCCGCGGAGCCGGCGATGGTAGCCGATGGCGAAGCGATGGGCTTCGTCGCGGATGCGCTGCAACAGCTTGAGTGCCGGCGAGCTCCGGGGCAGCACCAGGGGCTCGGCGGTGCCGGAGCGGAAGATCTCTTCCTGCCGCTTCGCTAGGCCCAGGAGGTGCACGCGCTGCCCGAGCTCCAGCGCGGCCAGGGCTCGCTCCGCCGCCCCGAGTTGGCCGCGGCCGCCGTCCACCAGCACCAGCTCCGGGAGCGTCAGGCCGTCCTGCACCAGGGAGCGGAAGTGCCGTTCCACCACGTGCTCCATCATGGCGAAATCGTTGGGCGCGGCGATGCCGCGGATGCGGAAGTGGCGGTAGCGGTTCTTCACCGGCTGCCCCGCTTCGAAGTGCACCAGCGAAGCCACCGGATGGGAACCCTGGAAGTTGGAGATGTCGAAGCACTCGATGCGCCGCGGCAGCTCGCGGCTGCCCAGCACCTCGCGCAGCTGCACCACCTCGTCGGGGGCGCGCCGTCCGGCCTTGCCGTGGGCGATGAGCCACTCGTCCAGCTTCAGGGTGGCGTTCTTGAGCGCCAGCGCCAGGAGCGTGTGCTTCTCGCCTCGTTGCGGCACGGTGAGACGGACGCTCCTGCCCGCCTTCTCGGCGAGCCAGTCGACCAGCAGCTCGGTTTCCTCCAGGACCTCGCTGGTGAGGATCTCCTCCGGGATGGAGCGAGTGGAGTTGTAGTACTGCTGGAAGAAAGCGGCGAACGCCGCCACGTCGCTCTCCTCGCCGGCGGCGAAGTAGAAGGTCTCGCTCGCCAGGAGCTTGCCACCGCGGATCTTCAAGACGACGCCGGCAGCGTCTTCACCATCACGCCGCATGGCCAGGGCGTCCCGGTCCACGTCCTGCCCCACCAGGGTGCGCAAGCGGTCGGTGCTGCGCTCGATGGAGCGCAGCTGATCCCGCGTGCGTGCGGCACGTTCGAATTCGAGCCCCTCGCTCTCGGCTTGCATGCGGGCGCGCAGCCGGTTCACCAGCTCGGTGGTGCGCCCGCCGAGGAACAGGCGCACGTCGTCCATGGCGCGGTGGTAGTCCTCCCGGCTTTGCAGGCCCACGCAGGGTGCCTGGCACATCTTGATGTCGTAGTAGAGACAGGGGCGGTCGATGCCCTCCAGCGACTCGGGCGTGCAAGGCCGGCACTGGAAGACACGCTGCAAGAGTCCGAGGGTGCGGCGCATGGCGCCGACATCCGAATAGGGTCCGAAGTATTCGCTGCCGTCGTGCACCAAAGTGCGGGTCAAGAACACCCGCGGGAAGGGATCGTTGCTCACCCGGATGTAGGGGTACTTCTTGTCGTCCCGGAGCCGGATGTTGTAGCGCGGCTTGTACTCCTTGATGAGGTTGCATTCCAGGACCAGGGCTTCCACCTCGGTGCGGGTGCTGACGTAATCCACGTCACGCGCCCGTCCCATGAGCACCCGGGTCTTCGGATGCGCTTCCGGACCCGGGTTGAGGTAACTCCGCACCCGATCCCGCAGCGACTTGGCCTTGCCCACATAGAGCACCTTGCCGCGGGCATCCTTGAAGAGGTAGACGCCGGGCTCCTCCGGCAGGGAGCGGATGCGCTCGGCGAGCGCGGTGGACGCCGCAGACGCCGCGGCCGTGGTCGGCGGCGCGGTGGACTCCGCAGAGGCCGCGGCCGTAGTCGGCGCCGCGGCATCCGGCGGCGCCGGTTTCTGCGTGGGGTCCTCAGGAATCGTCGTGCCTCCGCTGGGTCGAGAGGCCCTCTGCCAGCGTCGAGCGGCCTCTCCGGCCAGTGTAAGGAGGAGAGCGCAGTGGGACAACGCCGCGGCTTCTTCGCCGTTGCGCCCCGTCCGGCGGCGGTCGATCATGCCGAGGCGGTCGCCGCGACCGCGAGGGAGGACGTGTCGCACCATGGCGGGTTTCCCGCGCCCCACCCGAGGCTGCCTCGGCGCTTGGGGCTTCGCTTTCCTTCTGCTCGCGTCGGCAGCGGGCCGGGCCCAGGAACCGGTGGACCTGCCGCTCGAGCACTGGGCCTACGAGATGCTGCAGCGCTTCGAGGTGCGTGCCGGCCTGGGGCGTACCGGTCTCGACATGCTGCCGCTCCGCCGCGGGCAGGTGGCGCGTCTCGTCGGCAGGCTGCAGCAGGCGGCGGCACGCAACGAGTGGCGCCCGAGCCGGATCGAAGCGCAACAGCTCGACATGCTGGTCGAGGAGTTCTCCGCCGAGCTCGTGGCCCAAGGCGAAAGCCTGGCGGTGCTGGAGCGGACGGCGCATCGCTGGCGCGGCGCCGACTGGGAGTTCCGGCTCTTCGTCTTCGCCGGTCAGGATGTGCGCTTCGGCCCCACGTCGCCGGGGGCCGCCTTCTCCCAGACCGATGCGCGCCTGAGCTTCGAGCCCGCGGCGGCCCTGGTGCTCCGGCGCGATTTCGCCGCCTTCGTCCCCCTCTCCCTCGTCTGGCGTACCGGCGACGGTGTCTTGCGCCAGAGCGCCGACCCGCGGGCAGGTGAAGCCGAATATGTTTTCGAGCCGCGCGACCGCTTCAGCTTTTCCCGCCGGGTGGAACCCTACGCCCGTTACGTCCATGGTCCGGTGCTGGTGGACATCGGCCGCGAGCACCTGCGCTGGGGGCCGGGGCGGCAGAATGCCCTGCTCCTCCTCGACGAGACGCCGCCCCTCGATCTGCTGCGGCTCGAGCTCGACTTCGGCTGGCTGCGCTTCACGCACGTGGCGGGCGAACTGCGCCCGGCCCAGCTCGAGCCCGAGGACCCCGAGCTGGTGCAGAAGTTCATCGCCGCGCACCGGCTCGTGCTGCAGCCGCACCGGCGGCTCTTGCTCGCCGTCTCGGAGGCCACGGTGTATGGCGACCGCGGTCTCGACCTCGCCTATCTGAACCCGGTGAACGTCCTCTACGTCACCCAGGCCAACATCGGCGATCGGGACAACGCCCTCGGCAGCATCGACGGCAAGCTCCTCCTCCCGGATCTCGAGCTCTACGGCGAGTTCCTCGTCGACGACCTCAACCTGCGGCGCGGCCTCGACGATTTTGGCAACAAGGTGGGCGCGCTGGCGGGGTTCCTCTGGTTGCAGCCGTTCGGTGCCGACGACTGGGACCTGGAGGGTGAATGGAGCTGGGCGAGCCAGTTCACCTACACGCACCAGACACCGATCAACCGCTACGAGCACTACGGACTCAGCCTCGGCAGCCGCGCTGGGCCGGACGCGGATCTGTGGCACCTGGGGCTGCGCCGGCGCTTGAGCCGCGGCTGGTCCCTCCAGGTCTTCTACGACCTGGAGCGCCACGGGGAGGGTGGTCTGGCGGTGGATCAAGAGGAACGCACGAGCGATTCCCAGGATTATCTCTCGGGCACGGTGCAGAGCTCGCACCAACCGGGGTTCGAGCTCCTCTACCGGGGACTGCGCAGTCTCGATGCAGCGCTCGAAGCCCGCTGGCTGCACGTCACGCAGGCACAGCACGATCCGTCGGCGGCGGCGACGACGGACCTGCAGCTGCGGGCCTTGACGCGGGTGGAGTTCTGACCGTTGCCGTCACGCCCCGAGGTGGCGTGATGCACGCCGCCCTCACCGTCCGAGCTGGCATCACCACCACGCGCCCTCACGGTCCGAGCTCGTTCTTCACCACCACGCCGCCCTGCATGACCCAGCGCACCCGCTGCAGCTCGGTGATGTCCTCCGTCGGGTCGCCGCTCACGGCGATGAGGTCGGCGTAACGTCCTGGCTCCACGCTGCCGACGCGATCCGCCCAGCCCATGAGCTCCGCCGCCGAGGTGGTGGCGGTGCGGATGGCTTGCAGCGCCGACATGCCTTCTTCCACGTAGAGCGCCAGCTCCTGGGCCTGGGTGCCGTGGGCGAAGACGCCGGCGTCGCTGCCGAAAGCAATGCGGACATCCTTGTCGACCGCGTTGCGGAAGGCCTGGTGCATGTGCTCCCGCATCCCCTTGGCTTTCTCCAGGCTCTCGGCGCGGATGTGCAGCGGATTCCCCGGGGCGAGGATCGGCTCGAGAACGTAGAGCGTGGGCACGTACCAGGTGCCGTTCTTTTTCAGCAGCGAAGCGGCTTCTTCATCCATGAAGGTGCCGTGCTCGATGGAACGGGCGCCGGCCTGGCTCGCCCACATCATGCCTTCCTTGCCGTGGCAGTGGGCGGCGACGAAGCGGCCGAGGCGCTTGGCCTCGTCGCACGCGGCGCGAAGCTCCTCCATCGTGTAGGTCGTGTGGCGCGGGTCGTCGCGGGCGGAGAGCACGCCGCCGGTGGCCAGGATCTTGATGAGGTCGGCGCCCTGTTGGATGTCGAAGCGCACCTTCTTCCGCACCTCGTCGGGGCCGTCGGCGACGCCGGCAGCGAGCTCGTTGCACCAGTGGTAATCGAGCAGGTTGCGATCGTCGCCGTGGCCACCGGTCATGGAGAGCGCCCAGGTGGCCACCTGCAACCGCGGCCCGAGGATCTCCCCATCGGCGATGGCGTCGCGCAGCGCCACGTCCACCAGCTCGGTGCCGCCGACATCGCGGCAGGTGGTGAAACCGGCGAGGAGTGTGTGGCGGCAGTTTTCCACCCCGGACACCGCCGCCCGCGCCGCCGAGGTGCGCAGCTGCTCGAGGGGCGGCAGGCCCACGCGCATGCCGAGGTGGGTGTGGCAGTCGATGAGACCGGGGAGCAAGGTGGCGCCGCCGAGGTCGAGCACCGGAATGCCGGCGGGGGCGCGGTTTTCCACCCCGACGATGCTGTCGCCGCGCACGCGCACCCAGACCGGCCCCCGGACGTTGCCGGCGCGTACGTCCACCAGCTTGGCGGCATGCACGGCGAACTCTGCCGCCGTGGCGGTCGGTGCCGCTGCGAATCCTCCCGCGAGGAGAAGGGCTGCAGTGGCAGCGGCGGCAGGTCGTCGGGCCCGATGCGAACGCGGGCGCACGCCGCCGCACCACGGCCACTCCACTTGACCCGTGCGGGGCCGCGTGCTAGCGTCACACGGTTTCGTGGGTTCCTGGAGGTTGGTTTGCCCCATCATAAGCAGTTCGAGAAAACGCTGCGCCGGGACGCCAAGCGCCGCCTGGCGAATCGGTCCAAGCGGGCGCGCCTGCGGCACGCCCTGCACGAGTTCCGGGAGATGCCGAGTGCGGCCGCGGCCAAGACCGCCTTCCCGGCGCTCGAAGCCATCATCGACAAGAGCGCCAAGACCCATCTGATCCATCCGCGCACCGCTTCCCGGCTCAAGTCGCGTCTCGCCGCTCACCTGCAGCGGCTGCCCGGGTCTTAAGTCGCTTCCCGTACCGTCGCACGCACCGCCCGGGCCAGCTCGGCCTGCGGCACCGTGCGCACGGTGCCGCTTCGCCGGTCGCGGATCTCCAGCTTGTCCTCCCGCAATCCCCGCTCTCCCAAGGTCACGCGGGTGGGGATGCCGATGAGATCGGCGTCCTTGAACTTCGCTCCTGGGGAGAGATCCCGGTCGTCCAGGAGCACGTCGATGCCGTCGGCGCTGAGCTCGTCGTGCAAGGCGGCGGCGAGCTCCTGCGAGGCAGCATGGGAGCTTTGCACCGGCAGGATGAGGACCGCGAAGGGAGCGAGGGCTCGCGGCCAGACGATGCCCTCCGCATCGTGGTGCTGTTCGATGGCGGCGGCGACGGTGCGGGTGACGCCGAAGCCGTAGCAGCCCATGACGTAAGGGCGCTCCTTCCCGTTCCCATCGAGGAAGGTGGCCGCCATTTTCTCGCTGTACTTGGTGCCGAGCTTGAAGACGTGACCCACCTCGATGCCCCGGGAAGATTGCAGCGTGCCCAGGCAGCGCGGGCAGCCGTCGCCGGCGCGGGCGAGAACGAGGTCTCCCCAACGTTCGACGGCGAAATCGCGCCCCGGACGCACGCCCCGCAGGTGCGTGTCAGTGCGGTTGGCGCCGGTGATGAAGTGCTTCTCTCCTTGCAGGGTGACGTCGGCCCAGATCGGCGTCCCCGGGAGCCCTACGGGGCCGGCGAATCCCACCGCCGCACCGGTCAGCTGCACCACCTCGGCATCCTCCAGCAGGCGGAAGAGACCGGTGCCCGCGAGCCGCGCCAGCTTGGCCTCGTTGAGGTCCCGTTCCCCGGGCACGAGCACCGCCACGTCGCGATCGGCGATCTTGAACAGCAGCGTTTTCGCCAGCGCTTCGGGCTGGACGCCGAGAAAGGCGGCAACGTCGGCGACCGTCTTCTTTCCCGGTGTCGCCACCTCGACAGGGCCCTCCTCCGCTGCGGCTCGAGGCGAGGTGGCGAGGCGCGCCTCGGCGCGCTCGGCGTTGGCGGCGTAGCCGCAGCGATCGCAGGAGAGGATCTCGGATTCGCCGCTCGCGGCGAGCACCATGAACTCGTGGCTCTCGGCGCCGCCGATGACCCCGGTGTCGGCCTCGACGATGCGGAACTCCAGGCCGCAGCGCTCCAGGATGCGGGAGTAGGCGTCGCGCATGTCGGTATAGGTGCGGGCCAGGGACTCGTCGTCGGTGTGGAAGCTGTAGGCGTCCTTCATGGTGAATTCCCGGGCGCGCATGACGCCGAACCGCGGCCGGATCTCGTCGCGGAATTTCACCTGGATCTGGTACAGGTTCTGGGGCAGCTGGCGGTAGCTGCGCAGCGTCTGCCGCGCCAGCGTGGTGATGACTTCTTCGTGCGTGGGGCCGAGGGCGAAGTCCCGGTCGTGGCGGTCGTGGAGGCGCATGAGCTCGCGGCCGAAGGCTTGCCAGCGCCCGCTTTCCTGCCACAGCTCCGCCGGCTGCAGCACCGGCATCACCACCTCCTGCGCGCCGGTGCGGTCCATCTCCTCGCGCACGATGGTGGTCACCTTGGCGATGCTCCGCCAGCCGAGCGGCAGGTAGGAGAAGACGCCGGCGGCCAGCTTGCGCATCATGCCGGCGCGCAGCATCAGCTGATGGCTGATGATCTCTGCCTCGGCGGGCAGCTCGCGAAAGGTGGGTAGAAAGGCTTTGGACCAGCGCATGCACACTCCCCGGCGGCTCTCCGGAGCGCGCAGCTTAAAGCAAGCGGGATGGGTGCCGCAACCGCGGCACGAGCACCAGCGCGCCGATGCACTTCTGGGGTAGGGCTGCTGGCTACGGTTCTCGTCGGCGCGCCCGCCGTGTCCACGGGGCGCGCCGGCCCGACGCTCGGCGCCTCAGAAGTTCCAGCCCATGAAGAAACGTTGGAAGGATTGCCCGGTGCCGGGGATGGACGCCGAGCGACGGCCGAAGTCGGTGGTGCGGCCGAAGTCGTAGCGGGCGATGAAGCCGACGCCCAGGCCGAGCTCGACACCGGCGCCGTAGCTGCCGTACCAGCCGGGGGTAAACGGTTCGGGCACGTAGGCACCGTCCACGAAGAGGGCGCCGCGGAAGCCGCCGAACTCCAGGGCGTTGATGAAGGGCAGGCCGATGAGGAGCCGATCCAGCAGCGGGAAGCGGACTTCCTCGTTGAGGAGCAGGATGCGGCGCGCGAAGAGCGAACGCCGTTCGTAGCCGCGCAGATCGAAGGGGCCGCCGAGGAAGAAGAGCTGTGCGTCTCCGCCCCAGTTGCCCCGGGCGATCAGGCGGGAGGCGAAGACGCTGCGCGCCGGCAGACGGAAGTACTTGCGGAAGTCGAGATGCAGCGAGGTGAGTCCGCGGTTGCCGCCGGTGGGGTCGAAGGTGTGACCCATGGTGATGTTGTAGCGCGTGCCGTCGATGGGTCCGACATAGGACCACATGGTGTTGTCGTGCACGAAGCTGGTGAAGTTGGTGACCAGCATGGTGCGGGCGCCGATGTCGAGCAGATCGGCGATGCCCTGGTCGAGCTCGGCGTAGCGGACGACGAAGCTGCTCTCCACGCGCTCGAAGCGGGAAAGCGGGTAGGCGACACCGAGGAGTCCGCCGAGACGCCGCTCGAAGCGCACCATGTCCAGGTTTGGGTCGTAGATGCGGGTGAGATGGAAGGCGCCCAGGGTGTAGTGCAGACGTCGGGTCAGGTTCGTGTAGGAGACCCCGACGTTCAGGTGGCGGAAGAAGTCGTCGAAGCCCTCCGACGAGGTGGAAAAGAGCAGGCTCACCCGGTGGTTGCCGAGCACGTCGGTGAAGCCGAACTGCGCCCCCGCGGCGCTGTAGAAATCCGGGTCGTACGCCACCCCGCCCTGCACGAAGTCGAGGCCGAACTGGGTGTCGTATTTCCTCTTCGGGTAGGCCTTGCCCTCCGGGCGTTGCAACCAGTCGCTGCGCGGCGCGGCGGGCCGCGCTGGCGCCGGGTCGGTCACCGCCGCCACCTGCACCGGCGGCGTGGCGCCGTTGGGGACCTCGCGCAGCGTGTGCATGTCGAAACGGTAGACGTTGAAGGCGAGGTTGCTGAACGAAGTGGCCACGAAGCCGTCGCCCTTCGGGGTCCAACGTGGGGTGAAGAGGCCACCGAGAGTCGAGGTGAGTTGCGACACCGTGGCGTCCTCGAAGTCAAAGCGATAGATGTTGTTGGCCCCGTCCATGTCGCTGCTGAAGAGGAGCGAGCCGTCCTCCGGCCCCCAGCTGGGGGCGGCGTCGTCGTGCTCGCCCTGGGTGATCTGGGTGGTCACGCCGCTCTCCAGGTCGAGGGTCCAGAGGTGGTAGACGCCGTCCAATTCCGGCGCGGCGCGGTCGCTGCTCCAGGCCAGGCGCCGCCCGTCGTGGCTCCAGTCGGGATCGCGGTCATGGGCGGCGTCGAAGGTGAGGCGTTCGAGCTCGCCGCTCGAGAGATCGATGCGGTAGAGGTCGCTCCAGCCGCTGCGGTCGAGGCCGACGATGGCGATCTGCCGGCCGTCGGGTGACCAAGTGGGGGTGGAGAGCGTGATCAAGGCCTCGAAGCTGTGCTTCGCCAGCTTGCGTCCTGTCTCCAGGTCCAGGATGAAGAGCGCATCGCGCTCCCCCGACTTCGCGGTGAAGGCGACACGCCGGCCGTGCACGGCGGGGCCGCTGGAGAATGCCGGGATGGACTCGAAGGTCCGGTCCCGTCCGCCTTCGGCGAGGGTGCGGAAGGAATAATGGTTGGGGTCCTCGGCGCGAGCGTGGATCAGATCCACGTGTCCCGAGGCGGAGGAGACGTAGACGAAGTCGAAGCTGCTGTCCGCCACCGCGCTGGAGTCGACGACGGCGGGGCGGGCGCTGATGGCGCGCTCGTGCGTCAGCGGCCTGCCGTGCTGGTCGGGCCAATCCGCGGTCATCACCGCCGGGTAGTAGCGGCGCTTGAGGTAGCGCTTCCAGTCGCGGTTGAGATCGACCACCGAGATGCCGAGGGTGTAGTGCAGCACCTGCTCGAAGCTGTCCGAGATCCACCAATCTTCCAGCAGCTGCACCAGGGCCTCCTGGCCGAAGCGTGTGGCGATGTAACGCACCAAGGACTCCCCTTCCTTGTACATGAGGAAGGTGCCCTGGATGCGCCAGAGATTCGGGATGTCCACCAGGCTCTCGTTGACGATGAAGTCGCGCATGAACATGCGCGCTTCCGTCCCGGGTTCGGGGGTGGCGATGTACTCCGCCAGGCCTTCGGTGAACCAGAGTGGCGGACTGCCGTAGTTGTAGCGATGCTTCTCCGTCATCAGCGTCGCCAGCTTGTCGTTCATGTAGGCGTGCACCAGCTCGTGCCGGATCACCTCGCGCAGCTGGGTCCAGGAGCCGGTGTGCGGGATGGCGACGCGCCCGCGCAGCAGCTCGGTGAAGCCGCCGACGTACTCCGAGATCATCAGGTCGATGACGTTGGTCTGCTTGAAGTCGTGGTGCGAGGCGTAGAGGATGAAGGGGATCTTCTGCTTGAAGGTGTGCTGGAAGGTGCTGTCGTACTCCACCGCCACCTGCTCGGAGAAGGCGGCGACGTATTCGGCCAGCTCCTGCTCCCCGGCGTAGAAGTACACGTCCAGGTGCGGCGTGGTGATGACCTTCCAATCCTTTTCGGAGTAGACCACCTTGTTCTGGCCGAACAGATACTGCCCATGCCCGGGGCTCGCCCAGGCCAGCGCCAGGACGACGCCGGGTAGGAGGCGTACGGAGGGTCTAAGGCGCATCTCCCATCACGTCCAGCAGCGAGTACAGGCCGGGGGGATGGTGTTGCACGAAACGCACCGCCGGGGGAACTCCGCTCACGAAGGCCGCCCTCGACAGAGCCCGGTGGCGGATCTCCACGACCTCGTCGGCACTGGCGAGGAGCAACGTATGCTCGCCGGGAAGGCCTCCGGCACGCACGCTGTGTACTCCTACCTCGCCATGCCCGCGCCGCGCTTCGGGGCCGAACCTCCCATGAACGATGCCCGCCGGGGGCTCTTGCCCCAGGAGAGACTCGAGGAGGTAGAACGCCGTCCCACTGGGGGCATCGCGCTTCCCCGCGTGGTGCGCTTCGATCAATTCTACATCGAATCCCTCTCGAGTCATAATGCGAAATTTCGCAAGTGCTTGGGCGATACGCTGCACGCCCAGGCTGAAGTTGCGGGCGAGCACCACGGGGACGCTCGTCGCCGCCTCCCGGAGCAGTTCCATTTCGGCCTCGGACTGCCCCGTGGTTCCCACCACGAGACGAGCGCCGCAGGCGCGCGCCGCCTCGACGAGGGCCGGTGTCGCTCCCGGGTGGGAGAAGTCGACGACGACGCCCCGGGGCTCGAGCCCCGCCACCAGGCTCTCCACCAGAGGCAGTGGCCCGTCCTCGAGGGCGAGACTCCCCTGGGCCGCGGTATCGCAGCCCGCCACGTCAGCGAAACCGGCGCGGCGTAGGTGGGCCGCCACCAATCGCCCCATGCGCCCGGCGGCGCCGTTCACCAGCAGCGCCGCTTTCACGCTTCTTCCTCCACCGCCATCGCCCTCATGCCCTCACCCTTCCACCTCGCGCCGCCAGGTGGCGGCCTGCAACAGAGCCTGGAGCTGGGTGCGCGCTTCTGCGGTCGCCGGGACGAGAGGCAGCCGCGTCTCCGCTCGCGCCAGGCCGGCGAGCTCGAGGAGCATCTTGATCGGTGCCGGATTGGTCTCGATGAAGGCGCCCTTGAAGAAGGGCCAGAGTCTGAAGTGCCAGTCGCGAGCCTCGTCCACCCGGCCGGCGTGGAAGGCATCCACCAGCTTGCGGGTGGCGCGGGGCAGCAGGTTCGACACCACCGAGATCACTCCCTCCGCCCCCACCGCCAACATCGGCAGCGTGAGCGAATCGTCGCCGGAGAGCACCGTGAGGCGCGAGCGCGAGCGCAGCTCGCTCACCTGGTCGAGAGAGCCGCTCGCTTCCTTGACCGCGGCGTAGCGCCCCAGGCTTTCCAGGCGCGCCACGGTCTCCGGCAGCACGTTGACGCTGGTCCGCCCGGGCACGTTGTAGAGAATCAAGGGCAAGGAGGTGGCGCGCGCAACCGCGGCGAAGTGCTGGTAGAGGCCCTCCTGGGTGGGCTTGTTGTAGTAGGGCGCCACCACCATGGCGCCGGCCGCGCCTTGCTTCTGGGCTTCTTCGCTGAGCTCGATGGTCGAGCGCGTATCGTTGGTGCCGGTGCCGATCCAGGCCTGGGTCGAGGTGCCGGCACACATCTCGATCCCGATGGCGTTCACGCGCCGGCGCTCGTCGCGGGAGAGCGTGGCCGCTTCGCCGGTGGAGCCGCAGAGGACCACGCCGGTGATTCCCGCCTCCACTTGCTGGCGCAGGAGAGCGCGCAGCGCTGTTTCGTCGATCGCGCCGTCACGGAACGGCGTCACCAGAGCGGTCAGGACTCCTTGCAGCATCGGTCCTCCCCTTCAACGCGGCGCCTCGATGTCGATCGCCCGCGGCCGGACTTCCGCAGCCGGAGCGACCTCGAGGACGCCACCCACCCAGAGCGGCTCCCAGTCGCGCTCGGTGCTGTCGGCGACCACATAGGGCCCGGGCAAAGAATCGCCGGAAGCGTCGACGAAGGCCGCCCATCGATGCCGCCCCGGCGCGACGCGGATACTGTAGTCCCCGCGCGGCGAGGCGTACACGACTTGCAAGCGCCCTCTCCCGCGCAGGTTTCCGAAGGCTGTGTAGGCCTGGGCCCAGACCCCCTGGGGGCTAAGGGGAAGCGCGCCGAGCCGAGCGGCCGTGCTGTCCGGGGTCGTCGCCGCGGTGGCTCCCCCCGGAGAGGCCGCGCCAGCGAGGCTGTCCGCCCGCACCGCGCTGGTGTCCGCGCTCGCCGTGCTGCTGTCCGCTCCGGCGCCGAGGCTGTCGACGTCCAAGGGTTCGAGAGCGATGGCGACCCGGCCCTGGACACTGGTGCGGTTGAAGACGACGCCGCGCACCTGACCGGGCTCGTGCGGATCGACCAGGTTCCATTCGAGCCCCCGGCGCACTTCGCCGTCATGGAGGAGCAGCGTTTCCGGGTAGGCGGCGGCCAGCTCGCCTTCGTCGAGGTCGAGGTTGCCGTTCCGGTCGACGAAGGCGGTGAGCTGGAAGGGTCGCCCCGCCGGGAGGCCGAGCATGGTGAAGAGACCCTCGGCATCGGTGGCGGCGACGCTGGGGCGCATCCGACGCTTCGCGGCAGGATGTGGCTTCGGTGGGGCGGCAGACGACTGTGCGCCTCGGGTCTTCCCGGTCGAGTCGACCGCGGTTCCCGTGGTGTCGGCACCTGGGGCCGCGCCTTCGGTGGCCAAGGTCGCGGCGATGAGATCGCAACGCACCGCGGCCTGGGGTTCCGGCTTGCCCTTCACGAGCACGCGCCCGCGGACGGCGCCGCCGTGCAAGCTGTCTCCGGTGGCGAAAACGAACCAGATTTCCCGGGGCAGCGGGTTGTCCCGTCCACGCACATCCTGGATGGGTTCACCGAAGACGACGGCGACCGTCGTATCCGGCGGTAGCGGTTCCCTCCAGCGCAGCTCCACCTCGGCGCCCTTGGCGCGCACTTCGGGGCGCGGCGTCGATGGATAGGTGCGGACGGCGCTCGAGACACCACCGCTCATCAGAGTCTCGGAGAAGCGCAAGTGCAGCACCGGCGTGGGGCCGAGGCCCACGCTCGAGTCGGCGGGCTGAGCGGCCAGCAACATCGGAGGTGTCTCGTCGGCGGGCCCGCCTTCCAGCGGGCGGATGTGAGCGCAGGCGTGCAGCCCGAGGAGGGCGAGAAACGCGAGACCGGAGACGCGCCGGACGCTCATCCGACGAGCCGCCGTGGCGCCCTTGCTCCGCGAGGCCATGCGCCCAAGCCTCAATCCCCCTCTTGGCTATGCACGAGCCGTTTGGGAGCCAACGGCGCCGCTTGCTGCTCTGCGGTCAGCTTGACCATTCCCCAGGTTTCTTGCGGCCCGAGGGTGGCGAAAATCTTGCCCCGTACCCGGAAGTCGGGGTGCCCCATGTGCCCGGCCTCCGACGCTTCGGGAAGACCGAGTGCGAGACGGCGGAATTCGTGAGCGGTCACGCTCTCTCCTCGACGGCGGCGCAGGCCATCGCCACGCGGAACGCAGGGCGCGACCGCGGTCTCGACGGCCCCACGGAAGTCTACGCTGCCGTCCCTGCAGCGGCCAGCACGAGGCGCGCCCTCGGCGCGGTGGTGGAGGAGCCGGTTCGGCTCCTTCGGGTCGGAGCATAGGCAGCTTCTCGAACTCCCTAGCGGGCGCCGCTCCACCAGCGGATCTGGCGCAGCCGTACTGGCTTCTCCGACCACAGGACGGCGGCACGATAGGTGGCCGCGGTCGGAGTGGGCGTTCCCGCCGTCGCCGCGTTCTCGCTGATGCTACAGAAGCACAGGCGCGTTTCGCCGCGGCGATCGATCGCCGTGGGCACGAAGTCCTCGTGGCCACCGTCGGTGCGCACGAGTTGCACATGAATCCACGACGCTCCATGAGACTCGCGGGGGTTGGCGAATTCGAAGCACAGATCGCGTCTCGGTGCGGAGGCGACCGGGAGCAGGAAGGGCACCTCCTGGGGCGTGGTATCGAGGCTGAGCGGCCCTTCCGCCACGCGTTCCGATTTCGCGCAGGCAGCAAGGACGCTGACCGCGATCGCCCACGCGGAGCCCGTCCTTCGCCCGACGAGGCGGCTCACCTGGACTTGCGACGGCGTGCGGTGGCAGCGATCTCCACCCAGCGGTCGACCGGGGTGCTCCCCACGACCTCCCCGATGACGTCGAGCGCGAGATCGTCGGCCGCCTGAAAATGGATGCAGGCCTTGCCCATGTCGAGCTTCTTCCCCGCCGCCCGGAAGCCATCCTCGAGGCGCTGCGCTTGTCCCTTGTCCCCGTAGACGGGCATCAGGTGCAGCGACAAGTACGACTTCTCCGACGCCAGGGCTGCATACCAGAGTGGCTGCCCATTGTAGGTGTCGGAATAACGCTCCAGCGGCACCTGGTAGACCAACATGTTCTTGCTGACGACCTCTTCGTACCCGGCGGGCAGGTGGCGTCGCACCAAGTCCCTGACGCGTTCGGCCTCTCGGCGTCGTTCTGGCGGCAGGCCGGCGAGGAAGGTGGCGACCCCGGGCGAGGAACCCTTCGTAGTCATGTCGTGCCTCCAAGGAAAAGGGCACCTGATCACCCTCGAGTCTCGCGGCTCCATGCCTCGGAAACCGCGCGTCCGCGCACGGGATCGTCGACGACGAGGATGAGCTGGTGCTCATGGTCGCTGTACAACACTTCGATGTTCACCCCGGCCTCTGCCATCCGCCGCGTGAGCTGGCCCAGTTGACCGGGAACGCCCTGCTGCAAGCGCTGCACGAGCACTTCACGTTCCGCCAGGACCAGGATCCCGGCCGCCTCCAATGCCTGGCGAGCCGGCTTGCCGTCCGCGAAGAGGAAATGGGCGACGCCCTGTCCGCCCACGACCCAAGCTCCTCCACCCTCGATGCTCACGCCGGCGCGTCCCAAGGCCTCGCCCATCTCGGCGAGGGCGCCGGGCCTGTGTTCCAAGGAGATGGTGAGATCCTTCATGCTGTGCACCTGCTGCAAGGATGCTGCTTTGGAGGTTCATCCCTTACGCCGTCGCGCCCGCCACCGGTGCGCCCATGCGGACCACAGATGGTACGACCCTCCGCACAAGGCCGCGAAGCCAGCAGTCATCGGGGAGACCTGGCCAGTATGGAGGAAGGTCCAGTAGCCGTATAGCGCCATCGGCAGGTAGAGAAGCACGCCGGTGCGCACGCCCGGCGACCAGCGTTGGGTCCGATAGCTCCCCACGAGGTGGAAGACGGCATTCGAGAACAGCAAGGCGGCCATGCCCAGCCAGCAAGGGACGGAGAGCGAGGCCGGGACCGCGGAGCGGAAGCGGAATGCACCGACACCGAGAGCGGCGCCCGGCATCCCCGAGATCGCGATGCAGAAGCAGCCCAGCAGCAGTAGGGCGTTCACGATGACATGCAGCTTGGGTGTAATGCTGCTCCGGATGGAGGGCCGGAATTCCCGATCCCAGGCGGCGAATCCGCCTGGATAGACGAATTCCTCTCCGATGTGGAGTGCAGCGCTCCCGAGCGGTGCCCACCAAAGCCAGGACGGCGCCAGCATGGGGTGATTCTCCTCCACGAACTCAACTACTCATAAAGTACTAAGCGAGACACTTCATGTTCTTCTCGAAGTTCCCTTGCCACCTGCCATCCCTTCTAGGAGTCGAGGAGCAGAGTCGCGGTACCAGAGCTGCAGGAATCAGAGGATGTAGCGACTCAGATCTTCGTCGCGGAGGATGTGATCCAGCCGGCGACGCACGAAGGCGGCGTCCACCAGGATCGTCTTC
Source organism: Candidatus Krumholzibacteriia bacterium (assembly GCA_035649275.1). Taxonomy (NCBI): domain Bacteria; phylum Candidatus Krumholzibacteriota; class Candidatus Krumholzibacteriia; species Candidatus Krumholzibacteriia bacterium. Next base: position 61,169 of record DASRJW010000141.1, on the reverse strand, counting down.
AGCCCCGATTCGGGCAGGTCGAAGAGCACCTCGTCGAGGAGCGTCGTCATCACCGTGTGCAGCCTGCGAGCGCCGATGTTCTCGCTGCGCTCGTTCACCTGCGCCGCCACGCCGGCGATCTCGGTGACCGCTTCCGGGGTGAACTCCAGGCTCCCCCCCTCTGCCTCCACCAGGGCGGCGTACTGCCGCACCAGGGCGTTCTTGGGTTCGGTCAGGATGCGGACGAAGTCCGACGCATCGAGCGACGACAGCTCCACCCGGATCGGGAAGCGACCCTGGAGCTCCGGAATGAGGTCGCTGGGCTTGGTGGCATGGAAAGCGCCGGCAGCGACGAAGAGGATGTGATCGGTGCGCACGACGCCGTGCTTGGTGGTGACGCTCGAGCCCTCCACGATGGGCAGCAGATCCCGCTGCACCCCCTGCCGCGAAACATCGGGACCGACGTTCGGGCCGTGGCCGGCGATCTTGTCGATCTCGTCGAGGAAGATGATGCCTGCCGTCTCGGCCCGGTGCAGCGCTTCTTGGCGCACCTTTTCCATGTCCACCAGCTTCTCCACCTCTTCGGCGTGCAGCAGCGGCCGGGCCTCGCGCACCGGGAGCTCGCTGCGCCGGCGGCGTCCGGGGAAAAGTCCGCCGAGGCTTTCGCTCAGGTTGACGCCCATCTCCTCGGAGCCCGCGGCGGAGAAGATCTCGAACATTGGCAACGACCGGGTTGGGACGTCGACGCTCACCTTGCGTTCCTCGAGCTCGCCGGCGCGCAGCAAGTCCCGGAGCTTCTCCCGGGTGCGCTCCTGGCGCTCCCGCGCCTCGGCGTCGGTGGCGGCGACATGGGGCAGGAGCAGGTCGAGGAGGCGCTGCTCGCTCCGCTCCCGGGCTTCCGCCTCCACCCGCTGGCTCCACTCGGCCTTCACCTCGGCGACGGCCACCTCGGCCAGGTCGCGCACCATGGAGTCCACGTCCCGCCCGACGTAGCCGACCTCGGTGAATTTCGTGGCCTCGACCTTGACGAAGGGAGCGCGGGCGAGCCGGGCCAGACGGCGGGCGATCTCGGTCTTGCCGACGCCGGTGGGGCCGATGAGGATGATGTTGTTGGGGAGGATCTCGCCGCGGAGCGCCTCCGGGGCGCGCTGCCGCCGCCAGCGGTTCCTGAGCGCGATGGCCACGGCGCGCTTCGCCGCCTGCTGGCCGACGATGTACTGGTCGAGCTCGACGACGATCTGCCGTGGCGTCAGCGCCTGCTCCGCCTCGAGGCGGACGAAGTCGACGGTTTTCATCGCGCTCCCGGCAAGGTGAGCACCGTGGTCTCGCGGTTGGTGTAGATGCAGATGTCGGCGGCGATGTCGAGGGAGCGGCGGACGATGTCCTCGGCGTCGAGCTCCGTGCTCTGCACCAGCGCCCGGGCGGCGGCGAGAGCATAAGGGCCGCCGGCGCCCACCGCCATGATGCCGTCGTCGGGCTCGATGACATCTCCGTTGCCGGAGATGATGAAGCCTTGCTCCGTGTCCATGACGATCATGAGGGCGTCCAGGCGGCGCAGCACCCGGTCGCTCCGCCAGTCCTTGGCGAGCTCGACGGCAGCGCGGGCCAGGCGCCCCGAATGTTCTTCGAGCTTCTTCTCGATGCGTTCGAAGAGGGTGAAACCATCCGCCGCCGTGCCGGCGAAGCCGGCGAGGACGGCCCCGCCGCGCAGCGCGCGCACCTTGCGCGCCCCGGCTTTCATCACCGTGGTCCCGAGCGTCACCTGTCCGTCGCCCCCGAGAGCGGCGCCACCGCGGACGCGGACGCCGAGGATGGTGGTGGAGCGGATCTCGGGCATGAACGCCTCCTACGCCCGCGGGTGGGCGCGCTCGTAGGCCTTGCGGGCGCGCTCGATGGAGACGTGAGTATAGATCTGCGTGGTCGACAGGCGGCTGTGGCCGAGGAGCTCTTGCACGGCGCGCAGATCGGCGCCGGCGTTCAGCATGTGGGTGGCGAAGCTGTGACGGAGCACGTGGGGGCTCGCTTTCGACACCGCGGCGGTGCGGCGGATGGCGTCCGCCACCAGGCGCTGTACCGACCGGCGCGACAGGCGCCGCCGCCCCCGGCCGAGAAAAAGTGGCAGCCTGCCATCGGCCTCGGGCACCGCCACCGGGGCGGCGGCGAGATAGGCGCTGACGGCGCGGTGCACGCAGCCCGTGAGCGGCAGGATCCGTTCCTTGTTCCCCTTTCCGAGCACCCGGAGATTCTCGCTTTCCAGGTGCACATCGTCGCGGTCAAGGCCCACGAGCTCGGCGAGACGCATGCCGGTGCCGTAGAAGAGCTCGAGGATAGCGCGATCGCGCTTCCCCTCCAGCCTGCGCGTATCGGGCAAGTCCATGAGTCGGAGGGCTGCTGCCTCGTCGAGATGGCGCGGCAGGACACGCTGGCGCTGCGGTGGCCGCAGGCCGAGCGTCGGGTCGCTGGCCCAGTCGCCCTGATCGACGCCGTGGCGGAAGTAGCGGCGGAGCGCGGCCAGCCGGCGCCCCACCGTGCCCGGGTTGGCGCCGCTTCGCACCATCGCTGCCAGGTGGGTGCGCACGTCATCGCGGCTCGCCGTGTCCGGGAGGGCGCCATGGGCGGTGGCGAAGACGAGGAGATCGCGCCGGTAGGCTTCGACCGTGAGCGGCGAACAGCCGGAGGCGCGCAGGTGCAGGAGAAAAGTCTGGAGCCAGGTCGTGGCGCGCCGCGACTGCGGCAGCCCGGTCTGGGGCGGCGCCCGGCGCTGCCGCCGCGCTGCGGTCCGCTTCAGTCCACGAACTCTTCCTTGCACGCCGGGCACTTCTTGAAGATCCCCTTGGCTTTGGTGTTCTTTTCCACCAGATCGCCGACACCGCAGGCTGAGCACTTCTCCCCCGTCGGTTTGTCCCAGGAGGCGTAGTCGCAGTCCGGGTAGCGGCTGCAGCCGTAGAAGGTGCGACCGCGGCCGCTGCGCTTGAGCGCCAGGTGGCCGCCGCAGCCGCGCGGGCAGTTGACGCCGATGGAGAGGGGCTCGGTGTACTTGCAATCGGGATAGTTCTGGCAAGCGCCGAACTCGCCATAGCGCCCGCGCTTCTTCACCATCTCGCCGCCGCACTTGGGACATTGCTTGCCGAGCGGGACGACGGCGCTCTCGCCATTCAGCGATTTGGTGTTGCGGCACTTCGGGTAGTTCGGGCAGGCGAGGAAGGGGCCGTTCCGTCCCCACTTCTTGATCAACGTGGCGCCGCACTTGTCGCAGGGCACGGCCTCGCCATGGTCGAGGAGCTGCTTCATCGCCTGGGGGTCGCCCTTGAGTTCCTCCAGCACCTTGGAGAAGGGCCCGTAGAAGTCGCGCACCACCGTCTGCCAGTCGTCCTCGCCGGTTTCCACCTTGTCGAGCTCGCTCTCCATGCGGGCGGTGAAATCCACCTCGAAGAGGGCGGGGAAGGCTTTCTCCAGCGCTTCCCATACTTCCATGCCGAGATCCGTGGGGGTAAAGCGGCCGCCGTCCTTGAGGACGTACTCCCGCTCACGGATGGTGCTGACGATGCTGGCGTAGGTGCTCGGCCGGCCGATGCCGCGTTCCTCGAGCTCCCGGATCAAGGTGGCCTCGGTGTAGCGCGGCGGCGGCTCGGTGAAGTGCTGCTTCGGCTGCAGCTCGCGCAAGGTGAGGCTCTGGCCGTTGGCGAGCGCCGGCAGCACGCCCTCCTGCTCGTCCTTCTCGCGCACGTCCGGGTAGACGCGCAGGTAGCCGTCGAACTGCAGCTGCGAGCCGGTGGCGCGGAAGATGGCCGGGCCGGCCTCGATGTCCGCGGTGGTGGCGAGGTAGGTGGCGCTGCTCATGAGCGAGGCGGTGAAGCGCCGCCAGACGAGGTCATAGAGCGCGAACTGGTCCGGGCTGAGGAAGCGCTTCACTTCCTCCGGGGTGCGCGCCCCTGCCGTGGGGCGGATGGCCTCGTGGGCGTCTTGCACGCTCTTGCCTTGCTTGAACTGCCGCTGCGTCGGGGCCAGATAGTCCTCGCCGAGCTGGGCGCGGATCCAGTCGATGCCCTCGCCGCGCGCCTGGTCGGAGAGGCGGGTCGAGTCGGTACGCATGTAGGTGATGAGGCCGACGGGGCCTTCCGTGCCCAGCTCCACACCCTCGTAGAGCTGCTGCGCCAGCATCATGGTCTTCTTGGCCGAGAAGCGCAGGCGCCGCGCCCCATCCTGCTGCAGCGAGCTGGTGATGTACGGCGGATAGGGATTGCGCCGGCGCTCCTTGGCTTCCACCTGGGCGACGCGCCAGTCGGCGCTCGCCAAGGCGGCGAGCACGGCATCGGCGTCCGCCTGCGAGCCGAGCTCGGCCCGCTCGCCCTTCCAGGTGCGCAGCTTGGCCTCGAAGTCGCCGCCCGCGGCGCGCAGCAGCGCCGTGATCGACCAGAACTCCTGCGGCACGAAGGCGCGGATCTCGCGCTCCCGCTCGCAGATGAGCCGGAGGGCCACGGACTGCACGCGGCCGGCGGATAGACCGTAGTAGAACACCTGCCAGAGGACCGGGCTCACCATGTAGCCCACCAGGCGGTCCAGGATGCGCCGGGCCTGCTGCGCGTCCACCTTGCGCTGGTCCACGTCCCCGGGGTTGGCGATGGCTTCCTGGATGGCGCGCTGGGTGATCTCGTTGAAGAGGATGCGCTTGACGTTGGGCTGCACGGAGGCGAGGAAGTTCTGCAAGTGCCAGGCGATGGCTTCCCCTTCGCGGTCCAAGTCGGTGGCGAGGAGCACCTCGTCCACTTTCTTTCCCGCCGCCTTGAGCTCCTGCAGCACCTTCCCCTTGCCCTTGATGGTGACGTACTTGGGGGCGAAGTCGTTGTCCACGTCGACGCCGAGCTCGCTCTTCGGCAGGTCGATGACGTGGCCCACCGAGGCCTTCACCTCGTAGTTGCGACCCAGATACTTCTTGATCGTGCGCGCCTTGGCCGGCGATTCGACGATGACCAGGGACTTGCTCACTGTTTTCCGTTTCGCTCGGGCGTCAGCTGGCGCCATGACAGAACTTGTACTTCTTGCCGCTGCCGCAAGGGCACGGATCGTTGCGCCCCACCTTGGGACCACTCTTGCGCACCGTCGGGGGCGCGCTGCTTCCCGGGGAGAGCGGTGTCCCCCGGGGTACCGGCATGCCGCCGGGAAGCAGCTGCGTCAGGGGCGGCGGCACCGCCCGTGGCGCGGGACCCGCACCCGCCAAAACGCCCGCACTGGCATGGAGCGGCGACAACACTTCCGTCGGGGCGCGTTCCAGCTCGGGCGGGCGCACGGAGACCTGCGCGTGACATAGGAGATACAAGGTCTGCCTGTCAACGTCTTTGAGCAGCTCCTCGAACATCCCGAAGGCCTCCGACTTGTACTCCAGGAGGGGGTCCTTCTGCCCGTAGGCCCGCAGCGACACCCCGGAGCGCAGGTGATCCAGCTCCCGCAAGTGCTCCATCCACTTCTCGTCGATGGCGCGGAGATACGACCAGCGTTCGAGCTGGCGCATGATGGTTTCGCCGAGCAGCTGCTCGCGCTCGTCCAGAGCGCGCTCGGCCTGCTCGCTCAGATGCGCCCGCGCCGCGTCGATGCCCATGTCCTGAACGCCGTCGGCCTCGAAGGCGCGCAGGAACACCGACTGCAGCTCGAGCAGCAGGGGCTCGAGCGGCGTGTCCGCCGGCCAGGCCTCCTCGTCGATCTTGCTGGCGAACTGCTGCTCCACGAAGGCCGCCACCATGCCACGCACTTCGCTGCGCAGGTCGGTGCCGCGCAGCACGTCGAGACGGTTGGCGTAGATGACCTCGCGCTGCTTGTTCATCACGTCGTCGTACTTGAGCAGGTGCTGCCGGGCGTCGAAGTTGTGGAACTCGACGCGCTTCTGCGCCCGCTCGATGGCCTTGGTCACCATGGGATGGGTGATGACCTCGCCCTCTTGCACCCCCAGCCGCTCCATGACGGTGGCGATGCGTTCCGGGCTGAAGAGCCGCATCAGGTCGTCCTCGAGGGACATGTAGAAGATGGAAGCCCCGGGATCACCCTGGCGGCCGGAGCGGCCGCGCAGCTGCCGGTCGATGCGGCGGGACTCGTGCCGCTCGGTGCCGATGATCTGCAGGCCGCAGGGCTCCTCCAGCTCCCCTTCCCCGGGCTTGTAGTTGGGCTTCGGCGCTCCGGTCTTGCCGCGGCCGTAGGGGCAGGCGGGGCAGCGCGGGCCGCTGTAGTGCGGATCGCGATCGCAGAGGATGACTCCCGGGCCCAGCTTGATGTCGGTGCCCCGGCCGGCCATGTTGGTGGCGATGGTGACGGCGCCCTTCTGCCCGGCGAGGGAAACGATCTCGGCTTCGCGCTGGTGGTGGCGGGCATTGAGGACTTCGTGGGTGATCCCGCGCCGCTTCAGCATGCGTGACAGCGTTTCCGACACTTCGACGGAGACGGTGCCGACGAGGACGGGCATGCCGCGCTGGTGCTGGTGCACGATCTCGTCGATGGCCGAGTTGTACTTCTCCCGGCGCGTCTTGTAGATCTGGTCGTCGAAGTCGACGCGGCGCACCGGCTGGTGCGTGGGGATGACCATGACCTCGAGGTCGTAGATCTTCTTCAACTCCTCCGCCTCGGTCTCGGCGGTACCGGTCATACCCGCCAGCTTCTCGAACATGCGGAAGAGGTTCTGCAAGGTGACGGTCGCCATGGTCTGCGTCTCGCGCTCGACCTGCACGCTTTCCTTCGCCTCCAGGGCCTGGTGCAGACCGTCGGAGAAACGCCGCCCTGGCATGAGGCGGCCGGTGTACTCGTCGACGATGAGGACCTTGCCCTCCTGCACGACGTACTCCACGTCCTTCTCGAAGAGGGAGTAGGCCTTCAGCAGCTGGCTGATGTCGTGCAGGCTGTCGCTCGACCGGGCGTAGTCGCGGTGCAGCTTGTCCAAGGCGGCGATCTTTGCCTCCTTGCTCAGGTTCGAGTCGTCGTCGAGGTGCTTCACCGCCAGGCTCAGGTCCGGGAGGGTGAGCGGCAGGTTCACCAGCTTCGCCAGCTCCTCCCGGCCCTTCTCGGTGAGATCGGCGACGTGGCCCTTCTCGTCCAGAGCGAAGAAGAGGTCTTCGTCGGCGGTGTGCAGCAGCTTGTCGCGCATGAGCTCGCCCTCGACGCGCTGCACCAGCTTTTGCAGCCCGCCCTCGCGGCTCACCAGCTTCATGTACTGCTTGTTCTTCGGCGCCGCCCGTTTCACCTGCAGGAGCTTGAAGCCTAGCTCGCGCTCTGCATCCCCCTCCAGCTTTTCCATGCCCGGTTCGAGGAGTTTTTCCGCTTCCTTGAGGTAGTCCGTCACCAGCCGGTTCTGCTGGCGCACGAGCTGTTCGATGCCGGGCCTCAAGCTGGTGAAGTTGGCACTCTGGCTGGACTCCGGCGCCGCGCCGGCGATGATGAGGGGCGTGCGTGCCTCGTCCACCAGCACCGAGTCCACCTCGTCCACGATGGCGTAGCAGAACTGCTTGCCGGGCTTCTCGCTGACGTGGTCCCGGTGCACCCGATCTTCCATGCGCGTGGCCATGTTGTCGCGCAGGTAGTCGAAGCCCATCTCGTTGTTGGTGACGTAGGTGATGTCGCAGCGGTAGGCCTCGAGGCGCTCGGCGGGCCGCATGGTGTTCTGGATGATGCCGACGCGGAGGCCGAGGAACTTGTAGATCTCCCCCATCCATTCACCGTCGCGGCGAGCGAGGTAGTCGTTCACCGTCACCAGAAAGGCGCCGCGGCCCGTGAGGGCGTTCAGATAAAGGGGCATGGTGGCGACGAGGGTCTTGCCCTCGCCAGTCGCCATCTCGGCGATGGTGCCTTCGTGGAGGGCGATGCCGCCGACGACCTGCACGTCGTAGGGCACCATGTTCCATTCCGTCGGCCGCCCGACCACGGGCCAGGTCTTCCCCACGTGACGCCGGCAGGCCTCCTTCACCGCCCCGAAGGCCTCGGGCAGCAGCTGGTCCAGGGTCTCCCCCTGCCCGAGCCGGGCCCGGAACTCCTCGGTCTTGCCGCGGAGGGCTTCGTCGGTCAGCTCCCGGTAGCTCTCGGCCCAGCGGTTGACCTCGGCCACGACCGGCTGCATGCGACGGAAGTCGCGTTCCGACTTGGTCTTGAACAGCTTGCGCAGGTTCTTCTCGAACACCAGGACCCCCAGGAGGGCTCGCTCAGGCCAGGATAAAAACCGGTCCAAGGATAAGTCGGACCCCGCCGGCGGACAACCGCGGGGTCCAGACGAGGCCAGGCCGGCCAGGATAGGGCCTCGGAGGGGGTGGTGGAAAGGTGGATCCCCGGGGCCAAGGGCCCCCGGGGATCGAGACTGCCCCACCCCACGGCCACCCGGCCGCGAGGCGGGCCGGTTGGCCTAGCGCAAGGCGCTCAGGCAGTAAAAGGTACCGTCGTTGGAGCCGAAGTACACCTTGCCCTCGTGCACGAGAGGCGAGGAGTAGATGGGGGCGCGCAGCGCCGTCTTCGCCAGGGTTTCGCCACTCTCCGCTTCCAGCACGTAGGTGTGCCGGTCGTACGAGGTCACGTACACCCTGCCGTCTTGGACCCACGGTGTCGAACGGATGGGGCCGCCAGTCTTGAAGCGCCAGACGATGCTGCCATCGTCCTTGTCGAGGGCGTAGACGCTGCGATCGGTGCTGCCGATGTAGAGCCGATCGTCGTCGGCGGCGAGGCCCGATTCGAGGGTGCCCCCCAGATCCACTCGCCAGGCGATCCGGCCGTCCTTCGCCGCGACCGCGTGCACTTGTCCGTCCTGGCCCGCGAGCACCACGAGGTCCTGGGCCCGCACCGGGTTGGAGATGACGCGAGAACCGAGGGGGACGCTCCAGGAGACTTTGCCCGATTTCTGCTCGAGGCAGAGGAGATTGCCGTCGCCGGAGACTGCGAGCACATCCTTGCCGGTCGCCAGGGCCCGGGCCCGTTGCTGCCCGCCGATGTGCTGCTTCCACACCAGGCGACCGGTCTTCTGCTCCAAGGCGACGAGATCACCGGCGTAAGTCTGGAAGAAGACCAGGCTCTTCCCGAGCGCCGGCGAGGCGACGATGCGCGCCCCCAGGTCATGGGCCCAGAGCTCGGCGCCATCCAGCGAGCGCAGCGCGAAGGCGCGGCCGGCATAGTTGCCGCAGTAGACGCGAGTGCCGTCCACTTCCGGGGTGGCGCCGATGCCGGAGCCGGAGTCGTATTCCCAGAGCGGCTCGCCGCTCTCGCTCACGGCGTAGAGGTGACCGTCGCGGCAGCCGTAGACCACGTGTCCTTGGGCGACGCGGGGCGAGGAAGTGACCCAGTCCCGATAGTTCTTTTTCCAGAGCAGCTGCAGCGAGGCTTCCACCGGCGCCTGGGCGGCGACGCGGTTGTCGCTGCCGCTGTCGCGCGGATCTTTCTTCTCCGCCACGTCGGCGGAAACGCGCGCGGGGCTGCGCGCCGTTCCACCGGACTCGACGTCCTCGCTGAAGAAGTTCTCCGCGTCGCCGCGTTGCTCTCCGCCCATCTGGCGCCAGCGGGACATGCCGAAGAGAGCGACGACGAACACCACCGCGACCAGAGCGACGGCGACGTAGGACATGCGCACCCTGTCGCGCCCCGCCGTCTCCGGCGACTCGGGCCAGGTGCTCTCTACCGCCGCCACCGCTTCGGTCTCGAGGCTGGGCTCCTTGTGCAGGACGATGCGGGCACTCTCCACCGTTTCCGCCGCCGCCAGGGCGTGCGGCGGTGCCGTGGGCAGGTCCAGCCAGAGGACGGCGCGGTCTTCGTCTTCGAAGAAGACGCGGGCGAGGGAGAGGCGCGCCGCCAGGCGCAGGCCGCCGCCCAAGTCGTTGTGCACCGGCAAGTCCTTGACGCGGACGCGCAGGCCGGACTGCAGCGGCTGGGCGGGACCGCCGACGCTGCACTGCGGGGTCATGCCGTCGGTGTAGAGAACGTAGAGGCCGCGCCCGCGGCAGAGAACGAGAGCGCACTCGAATTCCCGCAGCAGCTCAGGCGGCAGCGCTGCCGCCGCCGCATCCAGGGCCTGGGCGAAATCCTCGAGGCGCGCTCCCGCCGGCGTGCGCCGGTCCTCGTAATCCTGGGTCAGGGCGTGGAAGACCGGCGCTAGCGCCGCCTTCACCTCGCGGTCGTGCCAGGCGGCGAGGACGCCGAGACGCGTATCGTCGTTGTCGTCGCCCGGTGCCAGGAAAGAAAAGAGCTGGTTCTGATAACCTTCGGGAGTCTCGAGACGCAGCCGATACGGATTGCGCACGCGCACCACCCCACTTCCCCACACGTCCACCATCGCGCCCCACGAGGCGAGCGCATGCACCCCACGAAGAATCGTTTTTTAGCGGATGTGCCGCCATGCGGCAAGCGCTTTGTCTGCAGAACCGTGGCGAGCCAGCGCGAGGTTCCGGGTCGATGCAGGCGGAGTGTGGCAGTGCAGCGTGCAGGAGCGGCATGGCAAGCGATGCGTGCGCGGAATTCCGCGCGCTCAGCCCGGCCTTGCCAAGGATTCGATCTGCGCCAGAACGGAACGCACCAGGGCGTGACCTGGATGTTTCTTCTCCACCCAGCGCAGATGGCGCGCGGCTTCCTCGTGCCGGCTGCGGTGGAAGAGACCCAGGCCGAGGTTGAGACGAGCCTCGGCGTAGTCGGGGTTGAGGGCGACGGCGCGCTCGAACTCCTCCACCGCGTCGTCCAGCATGCCCTCGGTGTCGTACGCCACCCCGAGCAGGTTGTGCAGGTCCGGGAAGCGCGGGTGCTGCTGCAGCAGCGATTTGAGGCCCGCAATGGCGCGCAGATTGTCCCCGGTGCGGAGCGCCCGGCGGGCCGCCTCGATGCCCTCCGCCACGGGTGTGGACGGCGCCGACACCAGGTCGGCGAAGAGCGCCTCCAGACGCGCTCGCGTGCCGCTACCATCGCCCTCCACGGTTTCCGCCAGCATGCGGGCGATGACACGGGACAAGGCTTCCGGTGCCTGTGGGGCCGCTTCGCGCAGGTGGCGAAGCGCCACCGCGGACTCGCCGCTGTGGGTGAGGATGCGGGCCAAAGCCAAGCGGGCTTCGAAGTAACGCGGGTTGAGGGTGAGGGCACGCTCGTAGGCGCTGCGGGCCACCTCGGGCTGATCGGCGTGCTCCTGCATCTCACCCAGACGGAAGTGCACGTCGGCGAAGCCCGGGCGCAGCGCCGCGGCGCGCTCGAGACAACGGACGGCCCCAGCGACATCGCCCGCGTCGCGCCGCTGCTTCGCCGCTTCCAGGTAGGCTTCGCAGGCGTAGGCGCTCAGGTCCTCGGGCGGCAAGGAGTGTGGTTGCAGCATGCCCTCGAGGAGCGCCGCGGCGCTTTCGAACTCGCCCCGGTTCATCGCTCCCAGGGCGCGCCGGAGCGGGCTTCGCGGCAGGAAGCGGAACAAGTCGCGCAGGAACATGATCGGTCACCTCGAGAAGCGCTCCAGCGAATTCGGAGCGCGCCACCTATGACCCTGAGCGCCCTTCCAACCCTCGGCTCCTCGGCCCACGCTTGCCGTGGAGCTTCCCTTTAGACGCACCATCGCAGCACCAGCGCGGCGACGAGAGGGACACTCAGATTGTCGTCCACCGGCAGCGGCAAGGCCTCCACCACCGTCGCCGCCCCGGCCGCCGCCGCGAGCGCCAGGGGCTCGGACGGCAGGAAAAAGGCGCCGGCGAGCATGCAGCCCGCGAAGCAGGCGGCGCTGCCCTCCAGGCTCTTGCTGCCGTAGCGCTTCCGCCCGAAGCGCCTGCCCACCACGGCCGCCGCCGCATCGCCCACGATCGGCATGGCCAGCGCCGCGGCGGCGAGGCGTTCCGGCCCACACCAGGCGAGGAAGCAAGCCACCAGCGTCCAGTAGTGCGCGCTGGTGAGACCGAGTTTCTCTCCGGGCCGCAGAGAACCGTCGAGCCGCGGCTGCAACCAGCGGCCGAGTGGTTTCCAGCGCAACCGGAGGAGATCCACTCCCAACAGAAAGAAGAATGCAATGAGTAGGCCACGGAGGCGCCATGCTTCCGGCGCCACCACGATCCAGACCGGAAGCACGAGCATGGAAAGATGGATGGCCTTGCGCCAGCCCTCGTACCGTAGCGCCTTGAGGTGACTCACGGAGAAGCTCCCACCACGCGTGGGAAGGAAAGCGGCGGCCCGAGCTTCCGCACCGTGAGGTACGACCTCGACGAGTACGTCGGTGTGGCCTCCACACGCAGGCGCAGCGGCTCGGAAGGTGGCGCCAGCCGAAAACGGACTGGCATCGTCACCGGGCCGACGTTTTGCCACCGCGGTGTCTGCAGCAGCACCACCCGATTCTCGCTCGCGTCCACCAGCTCGAGTTGGACCCGGGCATACTCGGTCAGGAAGAAGCGCACCTCCCCGGTCCAGGTGCTGTCGGCGCCGCCGGCGAGGTCCGCGAGCTGGGGGGTGAAGACATCGGTCCCGGTCCAGAGGTACTGGGCGCCGGCGCGCTCGGCGACGAAGAGCTGGCCGAAGCGGCGGTAGAGTCCGAGGCCCCGCGGCTCGTCGAACTCGTAATCGTGCTTGCCCGGACGGCCGATGCTGAGCAGCGGGTGCAGCTTGCGGTCGAACTTGTGCAGCCTCCCACTGCGGTCGCTGCAGTAGACGTTGGCGTGATAGTCGATGGCGACCCAGTCGAAGCGCCGGGCCTGCGGGCCGAGCTCGTTGCTTCGGCAGAGGGCGAGGACGCGGCCATCGTGGGAGAGCTGCAACAGCCGGGTGTGGCCCGAGTCCACCACGGCGACGAAATCTTCACCGAAGAAATTGAAGTCGGCGCGGGCGCGGATCGCCGCCACCGCGGTGGGCTCGCGCAGCACCGGACGCCCATCCTGCGTCGGAGCGAGGAGACGGCGCAGGTTGCCCTCGGGGTCCAGCACCAGGATCCGGTGGTTCTCGGGATCGCAGACGTAGATCTCGCCGGCCTCGAGGGCGACGCCGCGGGGCCGGACGAGGCGGGCGCCGGCGAAGTCGCCCTGGATGAAGCGCCGGTGTTCGAGGCGATCGTCGGCGTACCACAGGACGTGGAGGCGATCGTTGCCGGTGTCGGCGACGACGACGAGGCCGCTCCGGTCGGCGGCGATTCCCGTCGGCCGGCGGAACTGTCCCGGTCCCCGCCCCGAGGTGCCGTAGAAGGCGATGGCGGTGAGAGAAGTGTTGTAGATGATCTGATCCTGGCCGGAATTGACCCCGAACACGGTGAGCTCGTCGTCGTCCTTCGCGGTGGTCGTGTCGTCCTCGGCGCGCATCTTCACCGCTGCCACACCCTGGGGGTCGTCGAACTTGGCGCGGAAGCCGGCGCGCATGGTGAGGTGCATCTGCGTCACCCGGTGCAGGCCATAGCAGTGCCCCCAGGGTGGGTAGATCAGAGTGGTGGGTGGTGCTTCGGCGCCGGCCGCAGTGCTCCAGGCGACGAGGAAGACCACGGCGAGCCGCGGCGGGCGTGGTGCCCGCTCACGGCAAATCGTAGACACGCCTGTAGGTCTCGGCGCCGCCGAGAACCCGATCGAGGTAGTTCCGGGTTTCGAGATATTCCGCCACATCGAGGTAGAGCTCGGGGGGCTCCTCGGGTTGCAACCGGCGCCGCCATTTTTCCGCCGGATCGCTGCCGGCATTGTAGGCCGCCAGCGCCTGCGGCAGGCTGCCCTGGGCGCGGCGCAGCTCTTCGGCGAAGAGCTGGCAGCCGAGCTCGAGGTTGAGGTCCGTGGCGTAGAGGCGCTCTGGCGGGAGGTTCCCCTCGCCGCGCTGCGAGGCGAGACGCACCCCCACGGCGGGCATGATCTGCATGAGACCACGGGCGCCGGCGCGGGAGTCGGCGCGGGGATCGAAGGCGCTTTCCTGCCGGATGACGCCGAGCACCACGGCATGGGAAACGCCGTGCTCGCGGGTCGCGGCGGCGAGGGTGACGGATAGCGGCGCCGGATGGCGCAGCACTTCGATGGCCGCGGCGCTTTCGGGCCGCTGCACGAGGAGGCTCAACATGAAGGAGAGGCGTACCAAGCGATCGTGTACGCCGCGAACGTAGGTCGTGGCGAGAAGCTCCAGGAGCGCGCCGGGATCGACGGCGAAGCGCTGCTCCAGGCGTCGCGTCTCCCAGGACGCCTCGTTCGCCAGGCCGTAGTCGAGGCAGAAGTGCCAGAGTGTGGCCTCGGCCTCGAACGACGCCGAGGCCGCCGGCACCCCGGTCCGATGCAACGACTCGATGGCCGCCAGGTAGCGCGCGTGGTTGCGGCCGGCGAGCTCCAGGCCGTCGATCTGCTGCGGGCTCTCCGTACTCCCCGCCGCGTCGCGCCATGACGGCGCCGTGTCGGTCGGCGCGGCGTCGAGGGCGGAGTCGGCCCGAGCGGCGAGCACGGCGTAGTAAGAATCACGGTGATCGCGCTGCAAGCGGGCCCGGAGCACCCGCGCTGCTTCGACATCGCCCCGTCGTTCGAGGATCCACGATCTCCAGTACAACGAACGCGGCACCAGCGGCGAGCCGGGATGCTGGGTCTCCATGGCGCCGAAAAGCTCCTGTGCACTGGTCAGATTGCCGCTCCGCAAGGCACAGAGGGCTTCGCGGAAAGCGGCATCGTCGCCGAGAGAACTCTGGGGAAACTGCTGCTCCACGGTCGCATAGGTCCGCATGGCGGCGGCGTAGTCGTTGCCGATCTCCTGCCTCCAGCCCACCTCGTAGAGCGCGGCGTCGGCGTTCGGATCGGAGGGGAAACGCCGCGCCAGTTCGCTGTAGCTCGCCATGATGCCGGCTTCGTCGCCGAGGGCGCGACAAGCGCGGCCGCGGCAGCGCAACATCTCGGGTTCCGACGGCGTGCCGCGGATGCGCTCGGCATGCGCCGAGAGCACGGCGAGACAATCGTTGGCGCGACCCTGCCGGCGCCAGCTCTCCGCCACCGCCACCCACGCCTCGCCCTCTTGCAAGGCCGTCAAGCGGCCGCTCGCGGCGAGCGCTTGCAGGCGCTGGCGCGCCTGGGCCGCCCGTTGACTGCGGTCTTCGTAGCGCGCCAGCAGCAGCTCCGTTTCCACGTCCGGCGGCGATGCACCGCGCGCTATCGCGACCTGAAGCGCGGCGTAGGCGGACTCAGCCGGTGCGGGCCTGGCGGCGAGGAGATCGAGAAGCCAGCGCCGCCCTTGCTCCGTGTCGCCACCCCGCCAGACTTCCCGCGCCAGCTGCAGCAGCAAGAGACCGGTGCGGTCGTCGCTGCGCGCATCTTCCCCGAGGCGCGGTGCGAGGAGGCGCAGGCGCTCGATGTCGCCGAGAGCGAAACATGCCTGACCCTCGATGAGGCGGAGACGGCGCTGCATCTCTTGCGGCAGCGGCATGGCGTTCGCGGCGAGCGCGGCGCGCCGCGCTTCTTCCCAGCGCCCGAGCCTTTGACAGGCATCGGCGCGCTGCATCTCGGCAAAGCCGGCGAGACCGGCAGGCACGGTGGCGGCCTCCAGGTGCGCCAGCGCCGCCGAGGGCTGATCGAGACGGAGAGCCACGGCGGCGGCGAGGACGGCCCGTGTTCCCGGCTCGAGTCGCTTGCCCTCGCGCTGCAGGATGTCCCAGGCGGCGGCGTAATCCCGGCGCCGCACGAGCAGGCGCAGCGTCCGCTGCAGGTTCGCGAGCGTCGAGTCCGCTGCACCCACGGCCGCGCGTTGCTGCCAGGCCCAGGCCATTTCCAGCTCACCCTGGGCTTCGAGGACGCTCACGAGGTCCGTCGCCTGCGGTGGAGCGGCGGCGCTCCCGGCGCCGAGGAAGAGCACGAGGGCTGCGAGCACGATGTGCTTGCCGGGCATGACTCCTCGTTTCGTGGTGGAATGAGGCTCGGCGCTGTCCGCCTTCAACGTAGAACCAGGAGCCTCGTCGTCGCCTTCCGCTCCCCCCACTCCAGGCGTGCCCAGTATACCCCGGAAGGCACGGGATGGCCCGCACGATCCGTACCATCCCAGGTGAAGCGAGCGCTCTGCGCTGGCACCGGCGCATGCTCCAGCACCTGGACGAGACGGCCGCGGGCGTCGAAGAGCAGGAGGTGTGTCGGGAGCGCCGCCTCGCCCCGCGAGGCGTCGATGCGGAAAGAGACGCGCGTCGGGAATCGCGCCGGGTTGGGCTCCGCCAGGAGCTGGAGGTCCGTCGAGGCGGGCTCGGGCGCCGCCAGATGGACCTCGACGCGGGCGATCTCCCAGCCGGCGGCGGCGATGGAATCGTCGCTCGCGAAACGGAAGCGGATCCTGGCGCTGCCGCTTGAGTTGCCGCAGGGAAAGACGTCCCAGCGCCGTGGGGCGCTGCCGCCGAACACACCGGCCCGAGCCAGCTGCGGCACGCTCTCCGGGAAGAGACGGCGCGGATAACCGCCCCGTGGTTCCAGCGCTTCCCAAGCGCCTCCGTGCCGCGAGATCTCCACACGCCCGCCGTCATGAGCCCAGCCGGCGTCGAGATCCTGAGTGCTGTACGAGTGCAAAAGGTGTAGCTCGCTTCCCGCTTGCAAGGTGAAGTGCGGCGAGACGAGGGCGACGTCCGTGGCGTTGGGATAGCGGCCGCTGCTCGCGTTCCGGTAGACCTGCGCCAGGTCGCCGGGGCTGTCTTGCAAGATCCAAGTCCCCTGCCCTTGCAACACCTCGACCTCCCACGGCGCTTCGGTCGGCGGGCAGTCACGGGTGAAGCGCGAGGGCACGGCTTGCAGGCAGGCGAGAAAGCCGCGCGCGGTTCCGAGGGCGACGGTGCGGGAAAGCGTCTGCTGCGCTCCGGAGGCATCCTGCGCCTCACCGTGCAGCACGAGAGCCGGATCCGCGAGCGTCGCCGCGGGGCGCAACACGAAAGTCGCGGTCGCCGCTTCGCCCTTGCCGAGGGCGGCGAAGGTGGCGCGATCGACGCTCCAGGTGGCGTTCGCTACCGGCTCGGTGCGCCACACCTGCAGGACGTTGGTGGCGGCGAGCCCGAGGTTCTCGAGCTCGATTTCGAGCTCCAGTTCCTCCCCGGCTTCGGGGACGCCGTCGCCATCGCCGCTCCGCTCGCGCAACACCTCGTTTTGGACCTGGAAGAAAGCACGGTTCTCGACCCGCAGATCGAAGTGCATCGCCGCCGTGGGGGGGGAGATGTTGCTGATCTCGATCTGCGTCTCGCTGCCGTCGGAGCCGAGCGTTCCCGGCGTCGTGTCGGCGGCGATGCGGCAGCACTCGCTCCCCGTCCCGGGGTAGGGATCGCCCGCATCGCCCGCATTCGCGAAGCCCTCCAGATCTTCCCTGCCGTCCGCTTGCAACAGCCGCACCCGCGGCTTCTCCGGGTCGTCATTCGTCGCCCGCGTCAGGTCGACGTGGTAGACGAGCATGCCGCCGCCGGGGAGAGCGGCGTCGAGTCCGGCAGGCCGGCGGTTCTCGAGGACGAAGTACTCCATCTCCGGCAGGCCGTGGGTCCATACCTTATAGAGAGTCGGCGCCGCGACGTCGGTCGCCGCGGAGAGCTCGAGGCCCGTGGCGTTGGCCGGTGGCACGATAGGGTCGACGAAGCCGAGCTCGATCTTGCTCGGGCCGTCGAAGTCGCCGGGTTGCTCGCCGTCCCCGAGCCAGGCGCCGGTGCCCATCAGGCTCCAATCCCCGAGACCGC
Organism: Candidatus Krumholzibacteriia bacterium; assembly: GCA_035649275.1. NCBI lineage: Bacteria > Candidatus Krumholzibacteriota > Candidatus Krumholzibacteriia > Candidatus Krumholzibacteriia bacterium. The sequence goes on along the minus strand of DASRJW010000141.1, from coordinate 43,606 downwards.
CCGGCGCGTCCCGAGACACGGCGCTCCGGTTGTAGAGATCCGGGAGACCGAGGAGATGGCCGAACTCGTGGACCCTGACCCCGAGGGGCGAGGTGGCGGCGACGAGGCTGTAGACCCAGACGTAGACGCCATCGGCGGTTTGCACCGTCTGCTGGGTGAACCAGGTGTGCGAGAGCAGGTCGTCGGGATCACCGCTCGTTTCGGAGCTGCCACCGGCATGGACGACGATGAGCGCGTCCACCATGCCATCGTCGTCGCCGCTCGCCGGCACTCCATCGGGGCCATCGTTGTCGAAGCCCGCGAAGTTCAGCTGCCCATCCGCAGCCCGAACGGCGTCCTCCACCAGGGCACGAGCATTGTGCGGCCCCGTGCCGCCGATGCCGTGCCTACCGTCGGCGTAGAAGGCCTGCGTGTGGGGCAGTTGTTGCCAAGCCGTGGTCTCACCCGCCGGCGAGTAGCGTCCGTGCGAGGCGCGCTGGTAGTAGTCGCGAAGACTGGGTGGGTCACCGAAGAAGGCGCTCGCGAGTGCCTCCGGAGTCTGGTTGGCGGCGTGCGGCCGATCGCTGCACTCGGCGAGGAGGACGAGGATCGGAGCCGGCGGGCGTGCCGAGCGTGGTGCCGGCCGGTCGAGACCAGCCGCCACTGCCTGTGACAGGTCCCGGACCAGGGCATGGGCGGCCTTCTCGTTCCTCCCCAAGGCCGGATGCGGCGGCACCGCCACGGCGGGGCGTGGGCCCAGGACAGCAAGGGGGACGACGAGGGCGAGGAGAAGTGGACGCATGGCCTCCGGCGGGTGGGCTGGCGCGGCCGCGGACCGCGCCCCCGACCCTCTATAAAGAAGGCCGGGTGCGGCAGAAGTCAACCACACGGCGCGGGGGCGGGAGCTTGGCAACGGCGGCCGCGTTCAGGAAGCCAGCCTCTGAGCCGTTGCACTCGGGTGTTGCTCGGGAGATGGTAACGGACACGGGATGAGAATCCGGCCGGCCTCACCGAGCTGAAGGGGCATGCAAGGTTCCCTGAAAGCCAACGTCAAGGCATCGTTCAGCGTCTCCTCGAGGCTGCGGCGGCTTCGCTCGACCGCGCGTCGCCCGGGAAGTTCACGCTCATGCTTCGGCCCGCTGCCCGGCCCCATCGTTCCAGCGAGGCACCCGGTGGGTGGAAGGTAACCTTTGCAGAACTTCGCCCGTCCAAGCTGTGGGAGGTTTGGTTCGTTCACCGGCCCGAAGCGTCGGGATCGCGAGGCAACCCATGTCGACCTGCTTCCGCCGGACTGCAGGTGCCGTATTCGCCGCAATGCTACTCCTGCTCGAAGTCTCGCCGCCTGAAGTCGCCGCTCAGTTCGCCTGGCCGAGCCCGACCGAGCGGGTGCGTGGTTGGCAGGAAGATCTCGACTCGACGTTGACCGCGTTTCTCGCTCGCGATCGGAGCTTCAGGGGAGACGCACGCTCCCTCTTCGAGCACGACATTCCCCGGCTTCGCGATTCCGTCGCCACTCTGAGTGACGAGCAGATCATCGTCCGGCTCGCCACGGCGGTCGCGCGGGCCCACAATGCGCATACGCGGCTCTATCTCCTCCGCAATCGGACCGTTCTCCGTCGTTATCCGCTCAGGGTCTGGTGGTTCGGCAACGATCTTTGCGTCGTTCGCGCCCATCCCGAGCACGCCGACCTGTTGGGGGGCCGGATCCTCGCCATCGCTGGGCGCCCGGTGGCGGAGGTGGCCGAGAGGGTCGCGCCCTTGTATGCGGCGAATCGATCCTGGGAGCGATACATGAGCTCCTACCTATTGATGAGCCCGGAGATTCTCAGGGGCGTCGGCGTGCTCTCGACGGACGCGCTGGAGCTGACGGTGGAGACGCCTGAGCACGTCCGGCGCTCCGTGCGGCTCGATCCCCTGCTGCTGGAACGCTCGGACAAGCCCTTCGAGGCCTGGTGGGATCTCGCTTCCACCCATCCAGGTCGTCAGGGACCCTGGGTTTCGGCGCTGCTCGCAGAGGCCGAGCGCCTGCCTCTCTATCTCCGAAATCTGGCGCGGCATTATTGGATGGACCGGATCGCGAGTTCACAAGTCCTCTACGTCCAGTACAACCGGTCCCAGGACGAACCCGAAGGCGAGACCGTGCAGGCGTTCGGGAACCGGGTTCTCCAGGAGCTGCAGCGCGACCCGCCTCGAAAGCTGGTGATCGACCTACGCTTCAACACCGGCGGCAATCTCGAACTGGCCGATTCCCTGTTCCGCGGGATCGCGGCGCTGCCCTTGGCTCAGGAACGTGGACGAATGTTCGTGATCACCGGTCGCGCCACCTTCTCGGCGGGGATCACGGCTGCTGCGACGCTCCGCCAGCTGACGCGCGCCGTGTTCGTGGGCGAGCCGGTGGGCGATGCTCTCGACATGTGGTCCGAGGGCGGGAACATCCTGCTTCCGAACACGAAACTCACCCTGCACTACACGGACGGCTTCCACTCTTACTCGCGGCGCGAGTTCCCCGAGTTTCGGCCCTACCGCTATCCCGACCTCAGTGTGGACGATGTCGGACCGGACATTCCGGTGGAAACGACGCTGGCGCAGTACCTCGCAGGGAAGGACCCCGCGATGGAGGCCGTCCTCGGGTTTCGGCCCTGAGACGGGGCCTGTCGCCCATGATGCCGCATCGAGTTCCTCGCCGGCGGGCCACCATGCATTGTCCTCCGGGCGGCGATCCGCTATTCTCCGGCCCCCATGACTGACGCCGCGTTCAAGATCGGACTCGTCCAGATGCGCTGTACGAGCGACGCGGCCCGCAACCTGGCGGTCGCCGACGCGATGATTCGCCAGGCCGCCAAGGACGGCGCCAGCGTCGTCTGCCTCCCTGAGCTCTTTCGCAGCCTGTACTTCTGCCAGAGCGAGGACCATTCGAATTTCGCCCTGGCCGAGCCGGTGCCGGGACCAACTACGGAAGCCCTGGGCACCTTGGCCAAGGAGCTCGGCATCGCCATCGTCGGCTCCGTCTTCGAGCGCCGCGCCGCCGGTGTCTACCACAACACCGCCGTCGTCCTGGACGCCGACGGATCGCTCGCCGGGATCTATCGGAAGATGCACATCCCCGACGATCCCCTTTACTTCGAGAAGTTCTACTTCACGCCCGGAGACCTTGGCTTCCGTGCCTTCGACACCCGCTACGGCCGCGTCGGGACGCTGGTGTGCTGGGACCAGTGGTACCCGGAGGCGGCGCGCCTGACCGCGCTCCAGGGCGCGCTCGTTCTCGCCTATCCCACCGCGATCGGCTGGCACCCGAGCGAGAAGAAGGAATGGGGCGAGTCGCAGCTCGACGCTTGGCAGACCACCCAGCGCGCCCACGCCATCGCCAACGGTGTCTATGTCGCCGCCGTCAACCGCGTGGGCCACGAAGGGCCGGAGGGCGGGGGCATCGAATTCTGGGGGGCCTCGTTCGTCTGCGACCCATACGGACGCATCGTCCAGCAGGCATCGCACGACCGCGAGGCGGTCGTCCTCGCCGACGTCGACCCGAAACTCCTCGAGACCGCCCGCCAGCACTGGCCGTTCCTCCGGGATCGCCGCATCGACGCGTACGCACCCATCGTGGAACGAGTCCTGGAGAAGCGGTGACGAAGGCCCTCGTGCCCGCCACCCCGCGCCGTGAACCGCTCTCCCCTGCTGCTCAGGGCACCACCATGCCTGCGGAGTGGTCCGAGCACCGCGCCACCTGGATCGCCTGGCCGCATCAGAAGTCCGACTGGCCCGGGAAGTTCGAGCCCATCCCTTGGGTGTACGGCGAGATCGTGCGGCTTCTGTCGCGACACGAGCGCGTGTGCATCCTCGTCCGCGACGCAGCCATCCGCGCCCAAGCTCGCGCTGTCCTCGCGAAGGTCGGAGTCCATTCGAAGCGCGTCGATTTCTATCGGGTCCCGACCGACCGTTCTTGGACGCGGGACTCGGGTCCAACGTTCGTCCGGCGCGCCGACGGGAGCAAGCTGGCAGTTCACTGGCGCTTCAACGGCTGGGCCAAGTACGCCAACCACAAGCGCGACGCGAAAGTCGCGGCGGAGATCGCCAAAGCTCTGCGCTTGCCCTTGCACCGCCCCTTCGCGGAGGGGAAGCCGGTGGTGATGGAAGGAGGCGCGATCGACGTCGACGGCGAGGGGACGCTGCTCGCGACCGAAGAGTGCCTGCTGAGCCGCGTGCAGGCGCGGAACCCGGGACTCGGCCGCGCCGGCATCGAGGCGGTCTTCGCCGCGACGCTCGGCGTCCAGCGTGTCGTCTGGCTGGGCCGGGGCATCGCCGGCGACGACACGCACGGCCATGTGGACGACGTGGCGCGCTTCGTGGCTCCCAGCCGCGTCGTTCTCTGCCAGGAGAAGAACCGCAAGGATTCCAACTACGCGCTGCTCCAGGAGAATCGGGAGCGCCTCCAGTCGGCCCGCGACGCCGCCGGCCGCAAGCTCGAGGTGATCCCGCTCCCGATGCCGACACCGATGGGCTTCGCCGGCAGGCGCGTGCCGGCGAGCTACGCGAACTTCTACCTGGCCAACGGTACGGTGCTCGTCCCCACCTTCAACGACCCCGCGGACCGCACGGCGCTGGGGCTTCTCGCGGAGCTCTTCCCGGAGCGCGAGGTCGTGGGGATTCACTGCGTGGACTTGGCCTGGGGACTCGGAACCCTCCACTGCGCGACGCAGCAGGAGCCGGCGTAGCGTCGGCATCTTGCCGAGAAGAGGGATGAAGCTAGTCGGCCCGCTTGCGGCGCGTTCGCCGGGGCTTCGGCTGGCCCTTGCCCTGGAGATTGAGCGCCACTGCAGCCCGGATGAGAGCCTTCAAGGCCGCCTGATCGAGCTTGTCGCCTTCGTGGATGTCGATGGCGCGCCTGACATTCCCGTCGAGGCTGGAGTTGAACAGACCTGCAGGGTCCTTCAACGCAGCTCCCTTGGCAAAGGTCATCTTGACGATGTTCTTGTAGGTCTCTCCCGTGCAGACGATGCCACCGTGGGACCAGACGGGAGTCCCCCACTTCCACTCTTCGACGATCTCAGGGTCTGCTTCGTGCATGATCTCGCGCACTTTCGCGAGCGTCTTGCCGCGCCAGTCCCGAAGTTCCTGGATCTTCTCGTCGATCAATGCAGAGGCAGGTTCCACCGGGATGGGCCTTTTCATGGTCAGCTCCTATTCTTGCACGTAGGTTACGTCAAATCCCGGTGCACCGGCAGCGCGCGGCGGTGCCAGATGAAGTACGAAAGCCCCCAGAGCACGCCGGCGGCCGCCGCCCAGCCCCACGCCTGCGGGCCATCCCCCACCGAGAGGTGGGCGATGAGCGCCGAAGTGAGGTCGATGGCGAAGCCGGCGTAGACCCACTCCTTGAGCCGCGCCGGCACCGGCGCCAGCAGCAGCACCACGCCGAGGAGCTTGGCCCATGAGAGCTCCACCCGGAAGTAGTCGGGGAAGCCGAGGTGGGTGAATGCCTCCGCCACCTGCGGCAGGCGCAGTTGCGCGTAGGCGGTGAAGCTCATTTGCAGGCAGAAGAGCGCGGTGGCGATCCAATAGACGATCTTGGCTTGCGGGGCGGTCTTGGCGACGACGAGGGCCGGCTTCTGCAGGGTCGCTTCCATGGGATGCATCCTTTCACGCTTCAAGGCTTCGGGGCGTTGGGCGGCCCACCGTGGGCCTCCACGCGGAACTGCTTGGCGTACTCGGCGTTCAATCGCTGCCAGCCGCGGAAATTCATGACCTCGGGGCCGACGATGCGTCCCATCGGCTCACCCGCGAGGAGCCGCTCGAGGACGTCGAAGCAGATGTGCCAGCCCGCGGCGCCCCACGAGATGAAGCGGCGATCGATGCTGTGCCAGAGCGTGAGGCGCGTGCCGCTGCCGAGCGGTTCGAGCTCCCAACGGAGGTCGCTGCCACCCCAGCTGTACTCGAGCAGCCTCGGCGCCTCGGCCCGCTTCACGGTGGTCAGAGAGACCTGCGGCGTCGGCGTCCCGACGGTCGAGAGCGTCACCGGCCCCACAGCGGCCAGGTTCCGATCGGCGTCGAACGGCGCCCATTCGGACAGGTGCGCAGGATCGGTCAGCGCCTGCCACACCATCGCCGGCGGATGACGGAGCTCGCGGACGAGAAGGAGCGTCCATTTCTCGCCTTCCTTGAGGATCTGCGCCCCGCTTGCCGGACCCGGTGTGTACTGCTCACGATCGGTCAACGGGTTCTCCTCTCACGCCAGCGGCCTGAGCGCGTACCGCCCGTAGGCCACGAAGGCCGCCATCAGCCCCATCATGGCGCTCCAGACCAGCGGGTTGGCAGCGGTCAGCTGGCGCGAATACCGCGCGTACACCACGGCGAGGGCCAGGGTTTCCAGCGCCAGCGCCGTGGCGGCGAGCGGGGTCAGGAGCGGCATCCACTTCGCAGCGGCCGGGACGATCAGCAGGATCCCGCAGAACATCTCGAATACGCCGAGCGCGCGCCATCCGCCGTGCGAGAGCGCGCGCATCTGGTTGGCGAGCTCGTCGAACTTGAACGCTTTGTATGCTCCCCCCGACAGGCAGAGCAAGGCGAGCGCGAGCTGCAGGACCCACAACAGGATGTTCATCGGTCCGTCTCCTTTGCCGTCCGCACCTTGGCACGCGGCGGACTTTTCCGGGTTGCACGAATGAGAGCTTGTTCCAAGACCCGTGTGAGCGGGGACCATGAGGAGGGGTTCACCGCCTGCTTCTCCGTTTCGTTGGTGTGGATCGATCCATGCGGTCGAGGTGGCGTTCGAGCGCATCCACGTGGGCCGCCCAGAAGCGCCGGAACGGCGCGAGCCAGGCATCGACCTCCATGAGCGGCTCGGGCAGGAGCCGATAGACGCGCCGCTGGGCTTCGACGCGCGACTCCACGAAGCCGGCCTCGCGCAGCACGCGGAGGTGCTTGGACACCGAAGTTTGAGGCATCCGCAGCCGGCGCTCGATCTCGCCGACGGAGCGCTCCGAGGACGCCAGCAGGCTGAGGATGGCCCGGCGGTTCGGCTCCGCGATGGTGGCGAATGATGACTCCATGGCCGCAAACATACTCCTATGGTCATATGCCTGTCAAGTCATATGACTGAGCAGCGGCGCCGATGCGGAGCCCCCTCGAGCCTGCCTCGAGGACGCCTGTCCCCTACTCCCACTCGATCGTGCTCGGCGGCTTCGAGCTGATGTCGTAGACCACGCGGTTGACGCCGCGCACCTGGTTGGTGATCGCGCCTGCGACCTGCGCCAGGAGCTCCGCGGGCAGGCGGGTCCAGTCGGCGGTCATGCCGTCCAGGCTGTCGACGGCGCGCAGCGCCACGACGTTCTCATAGGTACGGCCGTCGCCCATGACGCCGACACTCTGCACCGGCAAGAGCACGGCGAAAGCCTGCCAGGTACGCTCGTACCAGCCGCTTTCTTGCAAGGCGTGGAGAAAGATCGCGTCGCACTGGCGCAGGATCTCCAGCCGCTCGCGCGTCACCGGTCCCAGGATGCGGACTGCGAGCCCTGGCCCCGGGAAGGGATGGCGCCCCAGGATTCCGGCCGCGATGCCGAGCTCGGCGCCGAGCCGGCGCACCTCGTCCTTGAAGAGATCGCGTAAAGGCTCGAGGAGGGTGAAGGGCATGTCCGCCGGGAGCCCGCCGACGTTGTGATGCGTCTTGATCGTGGTGGAGTGCCCGCCGGGAACGCCGCTCTCGATGACGTCGGGGTAGAGCGTGCCCTGGGCGAGGAACTGGAGCGGCGGCAGCTCGCGGACGGCGGCCTCGAAGGCGCGGACGAAGGTGTGGCCGATGCGGCGCCTTTTCTCCTCGGGGTCTTCGACCCCCGCCAGTGTCTCCAGGAAGGCGTCGCCGGCATCGACGACGCGGAGCGCGATGCCGAGCCTCTCGTAGCGCTGGCGCACTTCGTCTGCTTCGCCGGAGCGAAGCAGGCCGCTATCGACGAAGAGCGTTTCCACCTGGCCCGGAAGCGAGCGGTGCAGGAGGACGGCGAGGACGGTGCTGTCGACGCCGCCGGAGACGGCGGCTAGAACACGCTCCGTACCCACCCGCTCGCGAATGTCCTGCTGCAGATCGGCGGCCAGGTTCTCCGGTGTCCAATCACCGCGGCAGCCGCAGAGGCGAAGGACGAAGTTGGCGAGCACCTGCTCGCCCCGGGGCGTGTGCGCCACTTCGGGATGGAACTGCAAGCCGTAAAGCTGGCGCGCCGGATCTTGAATCGCGGCGTGGACGCAGCCCTCGGTCCTCCCGATCACGGTGAAACCAGGCGGCAGGGCACGCACGGCGTCGCCGTGGTTCATCCACACGGTTTCTTGCGCGGCAAGGCCGGCGAAGAGCGCTGTTTCCTCGTGCCCCATCGTCGCCGGGCCGAACTCGCGCACCGTCGCCGCCTCCACGCTCCCGCCCAGATGCTGCGCCAGGAGCTGCATCCCGTAGCAGATGCCGAGAACGGGGACGCCGAGTTCGAGGAGGCGCGGATCGAAACGCGGCGCCCGCGCCATATAGGTGCTCGCGGGGCCGCCGGAGAGGATGAGGCCTTTGGGAGCGAGGTCGCGCACACGCGCCACCCGCGTCTCCCCCGGCAAGACCTGGGAGTGCACGCGCAGGCCCCGCACGCGCCGTGCGATGAGCTGGGTGGTCTGGGCACCGAAGTCCAAGACCACGATGGTTTCGTGTGCGGCCATGGGAGTGCCTACTTAGGCGCCATCCTTCCGCGGGCGCGCAGAGACTCGTGGGCTCAGTGCCGGAAGTGCCGGCGGCGCGCGAGGAGCATGCAGATCCCCAGGCGGTCGGCGACCGAGAGGACCTCGGCATCGCGCTTCGAACCGCCGGGCTGCACGATGACCCGGACACCCGCTTCGGCCAGGCGCTCGACACCGTCGGGGAACGGGAAGAAGGCGTCGGAAGCGGCGATGCTCCCGCTCAGGTCGTGCCCCGCGTGCCGCGCCTTGCTCACTGCGAGATCGCAGCTGTCCACGCGGCTCATCTGGCCGGCGCCGATGCCGAGGGTGCGGCGCTCGCGGCCGACGACGATGGCGTTGGAGCGCACGTGCTTCGCCACGATCCAGAGAAAGGTGGCGTCCTCGCGCTCCGAGGGCGTCGGTTGCGCCCGCGTCGCGACCTCCATCTCCCCCAGCTCGTCGAAGCCGTGGTCGCGGTCCTGCACCAGCAAGGCCCCATGGAGCTCCCGCGCCACCAGCGGCCCCAGATTCCAGGGTTCGCGCCGCACCGCGAGGAGGCGCAAGCGCTTCTTCGCCTGCAGGATCTCCAGTGCCACGGGCGCGAAGCTGGGGGCGCACACCACCTCGAAAAAGTGGCTCGCCAGCGCCGACGCCGTCTCCGCGTCGACGCTGGTGTTGAAGCCCACCACGCCGCCGAAGGCCGACACCGGGTCGCACTCCAGCGCGGCGGTGAAGGCGGCGCTCGCCGTCGCCCCCTGGGCGGCACCACAAGGAGTGTTGTGCTTCACGATGGCGCATGCCGGCCGCTCGCCCAGGTCGAAGACCAAGTCGAGTGCCCCATCGGCATCCATATAGTTGTTGTAGGAGAGCGCATCCCCGCCACGCTGCTTGGCCGCACCCAATCCCCAAGGCGGTTGCTCGAGCCAGAGCTTGGCCTGCTGGTGCGGATTCTCCCCATAGCGCAGTGCCTCCCCCGGTGCGTACCGGCGACCTTGCAGCTCCGGTGCGGCCGGTCCGCTGCCGGCAAGGAAGTGCGTCGCGATGGCTCGATCGTAGTCGGCGACGCGAGCGAAGGCGCGCGTGGCCAGCCCGCGCCGGAAGTCCAGGTCCACCGCGTCCCGGGCGAAGGCGGCGAGGAAGTCCGGATAGTCCAGCGGCGAGGTGAGAACGGCGACGCTGGCGAAGTTTTTGGCGGCGGCCCGCACCAGGGTCGGTCCGCCGATGTCGATGGCCTCGATGGGCAGCGCTTCGCTCTTGGCGGCGGCCTCGAAAGCGTAGAAGTTGACCACCACCAAGTCCACCGGGACGAGCCCGTTCTTCTCGAGATCCTGGCGGTGCGCCGGGTTCTGCTTGTCGGCGAGCACTCCCGCCAAGATGCCGGGGTGCAGCGTCTTCACCCGGCCGTCGAGCATCTCCGGAAAGTGGGTCAGCTCCTCGACGCCCGTCGTCTCCACACCGGCGTTTTGCAGATGCTGCGCCGTCCCTCCCGAGGCGAAGAGCTGCACGTCCCGGCCCACGAGGGCGCGCGCCAGCTCCACGAGTCCGCTCTTGTCGGTGACCGAGAGGACGGCACGCCGGATGCGGAAGGCGCTCATGGCGCCACCGCCGCCGGCAGCGACGCCAGCACTCGAGGGAAGAGCCGGCGCAAAGCCTCGACGTAACGCTCCTGGGTCCGCTGCACGATGGCCGCCGGCAGCCGCGGCGGCGGCGGCGAGTGGTCCCAACCGCTCGCATCCAGCCAGTCGCGCAGGAACTGCTTGTCGAAGCTCTGTTGCGCGCGGCCCACGGCGTAATCTTCGGCCGGCCAGAAGCGCGACGAATCGGGCGACAAGGCCTCGTCGATGAGAATGAGTCGTCCCTCCACGTAGCCGAACTCGAACTTCGTGTCCGCCAGCAGGATGCCGCGCTCTCGGGCATAGTCGGCAGCGCGCTGGTAGATCTCGATCGAGGCGCGCTCGAGCGCCGCCGCCGTCTCCTTCCCCACCAGGCCTTCCAGCTCGGCATGGTCGATGTTGCGATCGTGGCCGCTCTCCGCCTTCGTGGAAGGCGTGAACAGAGGTTTGGGGAGACGCTCGGATTCCCTCAGTCCCTGGGGCAGGGAAAGTCCACAGATGCGGCCGCTCTCCTGGTAGTCGCGCCAGCCGCTGCCGGCGAGATAGCCGCGCACGATGCACTCCGCGTCGACACGGCGCGCCTTGCGCACCAGCATGCTGCGCCCGGCCAGTTCCTCGTGGTCGCAGAACGGCGCGGGGAACTCGGACACGTCCGCCGTCAGCAGGTGGTTCTCGCGCACGTCCCGCAACAGATCGAACCAGGCCAGGCTCATCTGGGTGAGGAGCATGCCCTTGCCCGGGATGGGGTCGTCGAAGACGACGTCGTAGGCGGAGATGCGGTCCGAGGCGACGAGCAGCAAGCGGTCGCCGAGATCGAAGAGGTCGCGCACCTTGCCCGCGGACGTGGGCCGCAAGCCGAGGTCGCGGGTGCTCATCAGGGCTTTCAGGATCGTTCCTCCCGGCTGCGGCCGCTGCTACCGAGGCTCGGCTCGCGGATGAACACGCGCCGGTCCCGCACCTGCAGACGGCCTTCGGCCCACAGGCGGACGGCGTACGGATAGAGACGATGCTCTTGCTCCAGGATGCGGGCCGCCAGCGTTTCCGGCGTGTCGTCTTCGTGCACCGGCACGGTGGCCTGCGCCACGATGGGACCCGTATCGACACCGGCGTCGACGAAGTGCACGCTGCACCCCGCCACCTTGACGCCATGCTCCAGCGCTCGAGCCTGCGCTTCGAGGCCCGGGAAGCTCGGCAACAGCGACGGATGGATGTTGAGGATGGCGCCCGGGTAGGCTTCGAGGAGCGGTGTCCCGAGCAGCCGCATGAAGCCTGCGAGGCAGACGAGATCGACACGCTGCGCGCGCAGGAAGGCGACGATCTCCGCCTCGGCTACCGCCGTCATGCGACCGCGACGCGGCCCGGCATCGACGGCGAGGGCGGGGAGCCCGAAGCGCGCCGCCAGCTGCAGCGCCGGCGCGGTGCGGTGGTCGCTCGCGACGGCGACGAGACGCGCTCCGAGCGTGCCGGCTTGCTCGGCACGCCACAACGCTTCGAGATTCGAACCGCGGCCGGACGCCAGAACGCCGACCCGGACCTCGCGCTCCACGGGTCCTCCTGCGCCGTCGGGGAAAGAAAAAAGCGGCGCGACGCGACGGGCTTGACGAGGCCGGATTCTAGGGTGCACTCGCGGAGGCGTCAATCGCAGCCGGGCGCGCGTCCGGTCGTTCGAGCCAGAGCGTTTTCCCGCGCAACAGGAGCCGGATGGCGCCACCACGATCGGTGCGCAGCACGCGGCAGTCCCGCGCTTCCAGGGCTGCGAGTGTGGCCGTTGCAGGATGACCGTAGCGGTTGCTCTCCCCCACGCTCACCAACGCCACCTCGGCATCGATCGCCTCGAGGAACGCCGGCGTCGAGCTGGTGCGACTCCCGTGGTGCCCAGCCTTCAGCACCAGGAAATCAGCCGCCTCGCCGGTGAGAGCCGGAGCCGCACGCTGGAGGAGCAGCGCCTCGCCGTCGGCTTCGAGGTCGCCCATGGCGAGGAGCTGGGGCAATGCGGCCCCGCGCGCCCAGAGAACGAGCGATTGCCCGTTGGCGCCGGAGCGCAGGGAATCCACCGCCGGCGGCCACAACACCTGCGCCTCGTAACGGGGGCCGAGGGTGATGTGGGAGCCCGCGTGCAGCAGCCGCACCGGTGTGCCGTGGGCGCGAAGTGGCGCATAAGTCGGGTCCTCCGCGGACGCCTGCGCCAGGTACAGCGTGTCGACGGGGAACCCTGCGAGGACGCTCGCGGCGCCGCCGCAGTGATCCCGGTGCGGATGGGTGAGGAACAGGCCGCGCAAGCGGCGAAGGCCGAGCCGGCGCAGGTGCGGCAGGATCACGCGCTCACCCTGGTCGACGGGACGCGCGTCCCCTGCATCCACGAGCCAGGCGTCCTTCCCGAGGCTCAAGAGCAAGGCGTCGCCTTGACCGACGTCGAGGGCTTCGAGTCGCCAGGCGGGTGCAGGGGGTCGTGCGGAAACGAAGGCGAGGGCAGCGAAGGCGAAGGCCGCACCGCTCTGGGAGAACACGCCGGCGCGCCAGCGGCCCTTCCCCACCTGCACACCGGCGGCCAAGGTGGCGATGGTTGCGAGCGTGGCGAGAACGAGCGCGACGGGTTGCGTGGGCAGGAACCAACGCGGATCGCCGGCCCGCATGACCACGTCGGCGAGCGCCAACGTGACATGCAGCAAGGCACCGGCGAGAAGCCAGAGCGGTCGCGCCAAGCTCGGTGCCACGAGGGCGAGCGGCGCTCCGGCGAGGCCGAGGACGAGAGCAGCGTTGGCGAGCGGGACGAGGGCCAAGTCGGCGAGAGGTGCAGCCCGCGACAGGTAGCCGAAGCGGGCGTAGACGATGGGCAGCGTCGCCAGTTGGGCGGCGAGACCGAGACCGATGCTAGTGAGGCAGAAAGCGGCCACCTTGCCGCCGCGCCGGGCGGCGAGGCGACGCCCGAGGGCTTGCAGCGGCGCCGCCCAGACGAGGATGCCGAGGGTGGCGGCGCAGGAGAGTTGAAAACCGAGGTCGTGGCGGAGCGCCGGGACGGAAGCGAGAAGCGTCACGCTGGCGAGACCGAGAGCCCCGATGCCGTGCACCGGACGCCCGAGATGGAGCGCCACAGCCGCCCAGGCCGCCATGACCGCAGCGCGGAGGACCGAAGGCGCGAGACCCGCGAGGGCGGTGTAGAGAGCGAGTCCCCCGAGCAGGGCACACAGTCCCCGTCGCCGGCGGGGCGTGCCGGTGATGGCGAGGAGCGCGGTGGCGACGAGGCTCACGTGCATCCCGCTCACGGCGAGCACGTGGGTCATGCCGAGACCGCGCCAGGTCTCCTGCACCGCTGGGTCGATGGAATCGTCGATGCCGAGCACGAGCGCGGTAAGGATGCTGGCCTCGTCCCGGGCGAGCGTGGAGGCGAGTTCTGTTGCGAGTGTGGTGCGCACCGGTTCCACCAGGTCGCGTTGCCAGGCTCGTCCTCCGTGGCCCGGGAGCACGACGATGCGCTTCGCCTCGAGCACGGCAGCTGCTGCGTGCGCCGCCAGGAAATGGCGTTCGTCGAAAGCATGGAAATTCCGCGGCCCCCGGCCCGGTCGCAGAGGGCCCTGCACACGGAGCCTGCGGCCGAAGCCGGGGAGAGCTGAACGCGAGCGGAGCTGCACGCGCTCTCCGCTACGGAAGTGCGCTGCGCCTGTCGCTGGGGAACCGTGCACCCGCTCGAGCACGAACCAGGCGCTCGCGCCGCGGCGGCCCGGTTCGGGACGGCTGGCGATCCAGCCCTCGGCGACGACGTCTTCGGTCTGGCTCGCAGCAGCGCGCCCCTCCCCGTGCCGGACGAGGAAGCCGAAACCAACGGCCAGGACGCAGGCAGGAATCCAACCGCAGGCGAGGCGCAAGCGGCGGCCGCGCCTGCTCGAGAGGGCAGCCAGCACCAGGAGCGCCGCGGCCACGAGTTGCCACGCGGCGGCGGGCGGGAGCGCCAGAGCCCCGGCCGCGTACGCTGCGACGAGGCGGAACCACATTCTTGGCGGAGGTTTCGGGGGGGGATCCGCGGGGACGCGACCGCGCCGGAAGGCGACGCGGCGCCCGGCCAAGATCAAAAGGCGACGCGGTTCTTCCCTTGCTCCTTCGCTCGGTAGAGCGCGTTGTCGGCATGGCGGAAGAGGCCGGTCGCGGTGCGCGCGTCGTCAGGATAGATGGCGCCACCCAAGCTCACGGTGACACGCAGCGGCGCCGGGGCGCCCTCCGCCTCGAAGCGGCGCTCGCTGACCACGGCGCGCAGGCGCTCCGCAGTCCGCCGCGTTTCTTCCCCGTCCGCCCCGGGCAGGAGGAGAACGAACTCCTCGCCGCCGTAGCGGAAGAGGAGATCGATCTTGCGCATGCGCTCCCGCACTTCTTGCGCCACGGCGGCGAGCACTTGATCTCCGGCCCGGTGGCCGTGCCGGTCGTTGACGCTCTTGAAGTCGTCCACATCCATGACGAGGAGACCGAACTTGCCGCTGGTGCGGTGCGCCCGCTCCATTTCCAGGCTCAGCTGCCGGTCGTAGAAGACGCGGTTGTACACGCCGGTCAACGGATCGACGAAGACGAGCTTCTCCAAGGTTTGCTGATTCTGGATGGCGAGCTCGGCGAGACGCGCCACGTGCTGGAGGAGCGGTGCCGCTTGCCGCGTCGTCTGCCAGCGGCCGCGGGGCCACAGAATCTCGAGGAGTCCCCAGGCGGTCTCCCCCACCCGGAGTGGCGCCACGGCGGCGAGAGTGCCCTGTGCCGGGTCCTCCCCAGCGGGGGCCGTGGTGGCGAATTGCAGGTCTCCTCGCCGGAGCGCCGCCTCGTAATGTGGGGTGTTTTCCACTTCGTTCCGGGTGAGAAGGCGCACGGGACCGTTCCCGAGCTCCTCCGTCGTCGCTCCCTCCAGGTGCAGAATGGCCACCTGTGCACCCGGAAAGAGCCCCTCGATGCGCGTGAGCAGGTGCCGGAGCCTTTCGGCCAGGCTGGTGAGGCGGGCCTCGATGCCGGCGAGGCCAAGGATCCCCTCGAGGCGGGCCAAGGTGTCGGCTTCGGTGCGGGTTGGAGCCATCGCATCCTGCAGCGGTGCCCCTTGCGGCGCGAGGGAAGCAGAGGGTGTGGACGGGCGGCCCGCTTCGCTCTCAGGGGCCAATAAATCCTCGATGGCGAGCGATTCGGCCGCTTCGGGCTGCTGTGCGGCGCTTCCCGGGACGTCCTCGTCGTGGACCATGGCTCCGGGCCCCGCCTTTTTCTCCTCAACGATCGGTTGGGGACCCGAGGGGTCTTGCGCTAGAGTCTTAGAGGTCGGGCGCGAAGCTTGCTGCTCCGCCCGCGGGTGACGTGTGAGGTGGATCCGATCCCCTGTGGTGGTGGAGGCAAAAACGCGCGTCCCCTGGTCCGCCGAGGGCCGCTCCACGTAGAGGCCCTGGCGGGAGAGATCGAGGAGCGCATCCACGCAAGCCGCGTACACCTGAGCCCGATCGCCGCGGCGGAGCGACGTATCCAGCGCCGCGTTGCAGGTTGCGGTCAAAAGGTGACGGGGTAGCAAACGCTCGACGAGAAACTCTGGATCGCGTCGGCGCAGCATCGTCAAGGCAGGGATCCTCGCAGGCATCGCACTCCCTGGCGCGCGGGCAGCGGCTGTCGCAAAGGAAAGGGTGGTCGTGAGGTGCGTGCGTACAGCCGGCCTTCACCAATCTTCGAAGTGATTCTAGCAACCTCGCCTGGCAAAGCCAATTGCGTGCCCGTGCAGGCTGGCGGCCGCGGCGCCTCCAGCGCCTCCCCGGCCCGCTCCGCGTGGGGTGGGCTGGGGGGCCGTGCTATGGCCTTAGGGGTCTTCTCGACCCTCGCGCTCTTCGGCTGTGGGGCCCCGGCACGCGAACCCGCCATGGTGCCCGCACCCAAAGAAGTGACCACGGTGGCGCCGCCCGACGTGGACAAGGTCGCCTCCACCCTTCTGCCCGAGGCGGCGCAGACCAGCACCGACCTCGAGGTACTCTATCCCGAACTCAAGGACCTGGATCGGTCCTACCGCAAGACGCTGCAAGCGCTGCGCGAGGACGACCTCCCCGGCGCCGAAGAGGCATTGGCCCTTCTCGAGAACGACGTCGAGCGGGCGAAGCGCGAGATCGGTCCGCCAGGATCACTCTACGTCGAGAGCATGGCCGGGCGTCTGGAAGGATTGCAGGGCCTGGTGAAGGAGATGCGCGAGTACCAGCGCTCCGTCGCCTACGTGCCGGAAGTAGAGGCACCCGAGCCGGAGACCGAGCAGGACGTTGCTGCCGACAGCGCAGCCCTCGCTGCACTGCACGCCAAGGCGGAGAGGAAGACACCGAGCGGTCCCCGCCACGATCTGGCGCTCGCCGAGCATCCGCTCATCGATCGCTGGGTGCGTTACTTCACCGGCGACGGCCGGCACTACATGGAGCTCTGGCTGTCGCGGCGGCCCTTGTACGAGGAATTCATCTACGACGTCCTGGACGAGCACGACGTGCCACGCGACCTGCTCTATCTGGCGATGATCGAGAGCGGTCTGTCGATGAAGGCGCGTTCCTACGCCAACGCGGTCGGCCCCTGGCAGTTCATCTCCAGCACCGGGCGTCTCTATGGCTTGAAGATCGACTGGTGGGTGGACGAGCGGCGCGACCTGGACAAGGCGACCCGCGCTGCCGCCAGCCATCTTTCCGATCTGTACGAGTCCCTGCACTCCTGGCCCCTGGCGCTCGCGGCGTACAACTGCGGCATCCGCCGGGTGGAGCGGGCCACGCGCCGCCACGGCACGCAGGATTACTGGAAGCTCTCCAGCCTGCCGCGGCAGACCCGCAATTACGTGCCGAAGTTCATGGCGGCGTTGCGGATCGGCAAGGACCCCGGGGCGTACGGCTTCGACGTGCCCAACTCACCGCCGCTGCGCTACGACGTGGTTCCGGTGGAGGATGCCACCGATCTGCACCTGGTGGCGAACCTGGCGGGGACCGACTTCGATACCCTGGCGGAGCTCAACCCGCACCTGAAGCGCTGGGCGACGCCACCTGGCGAGTCTTACTGGATCAAGGTGCCCAAGGGCATGGGCGACGACGTGACGGAGAAGCTCGCTGCCGTTCCCGAGGAGGAGCGGGTGCGCTGGCGCCGGCATCGCGTCGGCCGCGGTGAAACGCTGGCGGGGCTGGCCCGGGAGTACGGGACCAGCGGCGACGCCATCCGGCAGGCCAACAACATGCGCAGCAGCACGCTGCGTCCGGGCAACTACCTGCTCATCCCCGTGGTCAGCGAGTCGGCGGGCACGCTGGCGCAGCAGTCCATCGAGAACGTCGCCAAGGCCAACACCGAGGAGCAGAGCGTTTATGTCGTCCGCCGCGGCGACACCTTGATGCGCATCGCCCGGCGTCACGGCGTCACGGTGAGCCAGCTCAAGGAGTGGAACGGCAAGTCCTCGACGCGGATTTACCGCGGCGAACGCCTGACCCTGTACGGCACTGCCCCGGCCCCGGCCAGGGACCATAGCAGTAGCCGCGACTCCGTCACCTACGTGGTGCAGCGGGGTGACACGCTCTCCATCATCTCCGCCCGGCACCGGGTGAGCGTGCGCCAGCTGATGCACTGGAACAGCAAGCGCTCCACTCGCATCCGAGTCGGCGAGCGCCTGCGCATCTATCCGCCGAGTTGAGAGGCCCCGAGGGGCGCTAGCCCGTCGCACGGCGGCGCCGCCGCCGACTTGGCTGTCAGGGCGCTCAGCGCACCGGATGGTGCAGGCGCTGGGTGCGGAGCGCCGACCCGTCGGGCAGGTGGCGCTGGGTGAAATCGTCGGCGCCCGCCAGCATGTCCACCAGGCAGTTGGTCCCCACCACTTGGTGCGCCGGGATCTTGGCGTCCTTCCCTACCACCGTGATGCCGTAGCGCAGCACCTCGGGTTGCTCCAGGTTGGCGCGGCCGTCGCCGGCCACGCCGAGCTGCGCCTTGGGTCCGACCTTGACGCGCTTGTCCAAGATGCAGCGGGTCACGAGCGCCCCGCGGCGGACGACGCAGTCGTCCATGAGCACCGACTGCTCGACCCGAGCGCCTTCCTCCACCACCACGCCGGGGCCGAGGATGGAGCCGAGCACCTCGCCGGCGATCTGGCAACCGTCGGTGAGCATGGAATCCCGCACTCGGGCCGAGCTCTCCACGCAGGTGGGCGGGCGGTTGTGCTCGGTGGTGAGCACGTGCCACTGGCCATCGAAGAGGTTGAGCCGGGGTTCGCTGCCGAGCAGGTCCATGCTGGCGGTGTGGTAGCTGTGCACCGAGCCGATGTCGAGCCAGTAGCCCCCGTAGCGGTAGGTCGTCACCGCGCCACGCGCTTGCATCGCCGGGATCACGTGCTGACCGAAGTCGAGGTTGCGGTGTTCTTGCTGCAGCTCCTGCAGGATGCGGACGAGCGCCGGGCGCGAGAAGACGTAGACGCCCATCGAGGCCAGATTGCTCTTGGCCTGGATCGGCTTCTCCTCGAAGCCGATCACGGTGCCGTCGTCATCGGTGACCACGATGCCATAGTGCCGCGTCTCCTCCCAGGGCACCTCGACGACGCAGAGCGTGACCTCGCGGCCCTGTTCGCGGTGCGCGCGCAGCAACCATTCGTAGTTCATCTTGTAGACGTGGTCGCCGGAGAGGATGAGGGCCTCCTCCGCCTGGGAGCGTTGCAGCACGTCCAGGTTCTGCACCAAGGCATCCGCGGTGCCGCCGTACCACGACGAGCCTTCGAAGTTCTGATGCGGGTGCAGGAAGGCGATCCCACCCCACTTGCGGTCCAGGTCCCAGGGCTTGCCGACGCCGACGTGCTCCACCAGCGAGCGCGGCCGGTACTGGGTGAGCATGTAGATCTTGAACAGGCGCGAGTAGACGCAATTGGTCAGGGTGAAGTCGATGATGCGGTACTTGCCGGCGAAAGGGACCGCCGGCTTGGCGCGGTGTTCCGCCAGCACCGAGAGCCGGCTCCCTTGCCCGCCCACGAGGATGAAGACGTCGGCGTCGCTCAAGCGCTCACCCCGCTCAGGATGCCGAGGCCGGCCCGCACCGCGTCTTCGCTCAGGTGCGAGTCGAGCATCACGGGCCGGCGGCAGTCGAAGCCGGCGGGGATGCGGGTGAACTTGCCGACCACGGTCAGCCCTTCTCGGGTGTGCACGACCACCTCGCTGTCGGCCAGGCGTCCCAGGCTGGCTTCGGCGGGCTCGTCGTGACCGAGGACGACGCCATCGCCGACGACCACGCGCTTGTCCAGGATGCTGCGCACGACGCGGGCATGCCGGTAGACGCTGGCCTCGGAGAAGAGGATCGAGTCGCGCACCACGCTGCCCTCGCCGACGAGCACGCCGGGGAAGAGGATGCTGCGCTCCACGTGGCCGAAGATGCGGCAGCCGTTGGCGATGATGCTGTCGTGGACGCTGGCGGTGGCGCCGAACTTCGCCGGCGGCCGTTCCTCGCTCTGGGTGTAGACCGGGCGCCGACGATCCATGATGTAGGAAGACGCCGCCGGCAGCAGGCTGCGGTTGGTGTTGTAATAGGTGTCGAGCTCGCCGACGTCCTCCCAGAAGCCCTCGAAGATGTGCGCGGTCACCTCACCCTCGCGCACCGCGGGGATGAGCATGTCCAGCACCAGGTCATAGCGCCCGGCGGGCACAACCTCCCGCAGCCGCTGCATCAGGTACTCGGTCTCGAAAAGATAGATCCCCAGGCTGGCGAGGCGCAGGTCCGTCGTCGCCGGCTTCTCCTCGAAGCGTGTCACCCGGGTGCCCTCCACGCCGACCATGCCGAAGCGCCCGACGTCGGCTTCCGGCACCGACTTGACCGCGATGGTGACACGGGAGCGGTGGCGCCGGTGCTGGCGAATCATCTCGCCATAGTTCATGCGATAGACCTGATCTCCCGAGAGCACGAGCGTCATCTCCGAGTCCCGGGCCATGAGCATGTCCAGGTTGCGGTAGAGCGCATCCGCCGTGCCCCGGTACCAGAAGGAGTCGGTGCGCCCGGTATAGGGGAGCAGGATGCAAACGCCGCCGTCGCGGCGATCCAGGTCCCACGGGCGTCCGAGCCCCAGGTGCTCTTGCAGCGAACGGGGGGCGTACTGCGCCGCCACATAGACGGAGTGCACCCGGGAATTGACGCAATTGGAGAGGGTGAAATCGATGATGCGGTAGCGGCCACCGAAGGGCACCGCCGCCATGGAGCGGTGTTTGGTGATGACGCCGAGCTGCTCGCCGCGGCCCCCGGCCAATACGAATGCCTGGATGGTGGACACGGGTGACTCCTCCGGCTGCAGCGCCGGCTCGCGCGGGTCGAGAGTCACCCTAGGAGGTGGCGCCGGGAGGTGTCAACGCAGCCTGGGGAGGACGGCGTGGCTCACGGGCCCACCCAGCGCAAGGACAAGCGCTGGGAGGCGTCGAAATCGCTCTTCGGGTCAGGAATCACGCCGTAGTCGAAGCGCACGGGGCCGGCGGCGAAGCCCGCTCCTGCCTGGAAAGATTCCTCCTGCAAGCCGAAGCGCAGCGCCAAGCGATTCTGCATGTTGAATTCCAGACCCCAGTTGAGATTCACCGAAGTCGGCCCAGCCCAGAACTGATCGGCGTTGCGGCGGTCGTCGAAGTGCACCGCCATGTCCCCGGCGAAGAGGAAGGAGCCGCGCAGGGCGTTCGAATCGAGACGATAGGCCAGGCCCAGGGTGGGCACGGGCACGATGGTCTCCTTGCGGCCGGTGCTCCAGGAAAGATAGGTGCCGGTGAGATCGTGCACCGCCAGCCCGAGGTCCAAGCGATGCAGCACGTCGTGCTTCAAGACTCCCACGTCGAGGCCGATGCCGAAGCTCGAGAAGTCCCCCACCGACTGGGTGATGAACTTGAGGTTGCCGCCGAACTGCCAGCTGGAGACCGGCTGAGCGTAGGAAAGGAAGACGGCCCATTCGGCATCGTTCACATAGTGGAGCTTGTTGGGATCGTAGACGAATTCGGTCTCGTTGCCGTCGACTTGGCCGTTGTTGTTGAGGTCGACCCAGCCGTCGATCTGGCCATTGCCGTTCAGGTCGTTCCACATGGTCGAGTCGGTGAAGGCGATGCTGTCGATGCCCAGGCGGATGACCCCGAGGCCGAAGCGGCCGTTGCGCTGCCGCACCTGGTAGATCCCGCCGAGGAAGGAGTAGTCCACCAGGTCACCGAAGCGGAACTCGTGCGAGAGCAGCACCTCGTGCCGGCTGGTGCTGGCCAGGCCGGCGGGGTTCCAGTAGATGCCGCTGGCGTCGTCGGCGATGGCTGTGTAGGCGCCGCCGAGACCCAGGGCCCTGGCCCCTGCCCCTGCCTCCAGGAAGGCGCCGGCGAACTTGTCGGCCCTGGCGGGGCCGGTGGTGACCAGGCCGAGGCTGGCGCACAGGCCGAGGGCGAGCCCCCAGGACAGGACGCGGGATGGACGCAATGGGCCTCCGACGGGTGCGGGGGCGTTCAGGGGGTGAGAGAACGGGCAGGCCCAGACATTATATGAGGGCTCCTTGCAAACCACAAGCCGGCGCCGTGCTTCCGGGAGCTTGCCCCGAAGGCTCGAAACGGACCTGGCATGCCCTGGCGTCGTAACCATCCTCTTCTCCGTACAGTGGGCTCGGCACTTCGTCCAAGGTGGCGCGCTCGTGCCGGGAAACCCCAGGGGGTCGTCGGTTAGGAGATCTGGTACTCCTTGATCTTGCGGTACAAGGTGCGTTCGGCGATGCCGAGACGGGCGGCGGCGGCGCGCCGGTTGCCGCCGGCAGCACGCAGGGCGTTGCGGATCAGCTCTTCTTCGTTCTCCCGCAGGTTCTGGCTCGTGGTGGGCGCCGGAATGGGCGGCGGCTCGGCGTCCACCACCACGGCGCCGGCCGGGTGGGCCTTCCCCTGCAGCAGCCGCAGCACCTCCTGCAAGTCCCGTCGCAGGACGAGGAGCGATTGCAGGATGATCTCGCGCTCCGCCTGCTCGGGCGACCGGTGCAGGGGCACGGGCAGATGCTGCGCCAGTGCCGGCTGCCGCACCTCCTCGGGCAGGTCGCTCTCCTCCAGGCGGGGGCGGCGGGCGAGGACCGCCATGCGGAAGACGACGTTGCGCAGCTCCCGCACGTTCCCGGGCCACCCATAGGCCTGCAAGGCGCGCATGGCGCCCTCGGCCATCGTCCGGCCTGGCGTGCCGTATTGCCGCGACGATTCGAGCAGGAAATGCTGCACGAGCTCGGGCAAATCCTCGGGGCGCTCTGCCAGGCTCGGCATCTCGATGTGCACCACCTTGAGCCGGTAGTAGAGGTCCTCGCGGAACTCGCCGCGGCGCACCGAGTCCTCCAGCCGGCGGTTGGTGGCGGCGAGGATGCGGACGTCCACGTGCAGGCCTTGGCTGCCCCCCACCGGGGTGATCTCGCCGCTCTCGAGGGCCCGCAGCAGGCGCACCTGCATCGCCGGCGACATCTCCCCCACCTCGTCCAGGAAGAGAGTCCCGCCGTCGGCGCGCTCGAAGACCCCCGCCTTGCGCGCCACGGCGCCGGTAAAGGCGCCCCGCTCGTGACCGAAGAGCTCGCTCTCCAGCACGGTTTCCGACAAGGCGCCGACGTTGAGCGCGATGAAGGGGCGCTCCTGACGGCGGCTCACGCTGTAGAGGGCGCGGGCCACCAGCTCCTTTCCCGAACCGCTCGCTCCGGTAACGAGAACCGGGATGTCCGAGGGGCCGATCTGCAGGATGGTCTCGAGGATCTCGTGGATGCGGCGACTGCGCCCGAGAATGCCGGCGCGCCGTTGCAGGTCGAGCCGCGTCAGGCGCCGCTCGATTTCCTGGCGGATGGCTGCCGTGTCCTGCCCGCGGTCGAGCAGCTCCAGTCCCAGAGCGGTGTATTCGGCCCGCACCGCATCGCTCACCGCGGGCGCGAGGAGCAGGATCTCCAGGCCCGGACGCGAGCGCCGGACACGCTGCACCAAGCGCCCGAGCTGGGCTTCCACGTCACGCTCCACCAGCAGCAAGCGAAAGTCCTCGTGCGTTTCCACGGCGCGGACGGCATCGGCGGCGCTGGTGACGTGGCGGACGGTGACGTCCCACGGCGGTGGGCCGGAATCGAAAAGCGCGGCGAAGGTGCGCGGCGAGGCGAGCGCGAGGAGGTGTGCGGCCATGCGGACTCGTGCTCCTTCCGCGGCATGCTAGGGAAGGGGCGGCGCCGAAGTCAATCGCGCCGCTGGCCCGTGGTGCCGAGGAGGGCCTGCGGGGCGTGGGTCAGCGGCGGCACCCCCGGGTCGGAGGCTTGGCGCGCGAAGGAGAGCGGCCAGGGGCCACGCATCTGCAACGCCAGCAGGAAGCCGGCACCGCCGGCACCATCGAGATGGGAGACGGCGAGGCAATCGAAGCGGTGCGCGCTGGCGGTGTGGAGGGCGCTTTCCAGGACCTCGCGGCGATGCTGCAGGGAAAGACACAAATGCAGCATGGTGCGTGGATGGCGGAGAACCGGATGCTGTAGCAGCGTCGCCAGCGCCGCGCGGCGCTCCAGGAGACACGGGGTATCGAGGAGAACGACGTGCCCGGCTGCGGCGGCGAGAACGGCGTCGAGCTCCGCCGGTGTCGCCGCGAAGGCGGCCTTCGCCCCCGCATCGGCGGCGAAGCCGGTGAAGGCGGCGCGATGGGGGCGATCCGCGGCGAGGAGCGCCACCGCGGTGACCTTGCGCCCCCGCCGCCTGAGCGCCCGAGCGACGCTGAAGAGGAGCGTCGTCTTCCCTGCCCCGGCGGCGCCGAGAAACAGATGCAGTCCGCGCACTTCGGACCAGGTGACCACGGGCCAGGCGGGAAGGAGCGAGCGCAGGTGCCTTTCCGCCGCTCCCGCGGAGGTCCACGAACGCCGCGGCACCCGGGAACGAAAATGCCGGCGCAGCGCGCGCCGCTCGCTCGCGTCCGTTCCCTGCAGGAGCGGGGTTTGCTCCAGCGGGTGGCGCCAGAAACGGGCGCCGTGTCGCGGCTCGGGTCCAGGACTCGGTGCGTGACCGTGGCTCCGCTCGAGCTCGTGGGCCTGCACGAGGCCGTGGCTCGGCTCGAACCTCGAACCGGCGCTCACCATGGCGTGCAGGATGCCGGCCGCCTCGCGGATCTCTCGCGTTGGATCCAGGAGCCAGCCGTTCTCGAGGCCGGTGCGGGTCACGACGGGGGCGCTCGTGAAGGGGTCCGGACGCTCCGGAACGATCGCGGTCCAAGCTGACACCGGCGCTGCCTCCTAGCGCGACGCCGCCTCCAGCAAGGACTCCACGTCGACGCCTTGCGCCCGGTACTCGTTCAACTTGTTGCGCAGGGTGCGGACGCTGATGCCGAGCCGGCGCGCGGCCTCGGTGCGGTTCGCTCGCACCTGCTGCAGGGTGCGCAGGATGAGCTCCCGCTCCATGCCGGCGAGGGTCGTTTCCGCCGGCTGCGACCGGGGTGTGTCGATCTCGAGATCCAGGAAGAAATCGCGCAGGTCCAGGATGTCGCCGCTCCGCTTCAAGACCACGGCGCGCTCGCAAACATTCTGCAGCTGCCGCACGTTGCCGGCCCAGTGGCGCTGCAGGAGCGCCTCCAGGGCCGCCTGGCTCAGGCGCAGCGTAGCGCGCCGGTTCTCCTCGCAGAAGCGCTCGACGAAATAGCCCACCAGGTGCGGAATGTCCTCGCGGCGCTGCCGGAGCGGCACGATCTCGATGGGCACGACATTGAGGCGGTAGAAGAGATCCTCGCGGAAGCGGCCGCTCCCTACCAGCTCGGCCATGTTGCGGTTCGAGGTGGCGACGAGGCGCACGTCGAGCTTGATGACCTCGTTGCCGCCGACGCGCTCGTATTCGCGCTCTTGCAACACCCGTAGCAGCTTCGACTGGAAAGCCAGCGAGGTCTCCGAGATCTCGTCGAGGAGGATGGTGCCGCCGTCGGCGAAGAAGAACTTGCCCTCCTTGCGCCGCATGGCCCCGGTGAAGGCGCCCTTTTCGTGGCCGAAGAGCTCGCTTTCCTGCAGTTCCTTCGGAATCGCCGGGCAGTTGACCCGGACGAAGGCGCGCTGCGCGCGGGGGCTGCGCAGGTGCAGCTCGGTGGCCACCAGCTCCTTCCCCACCCCGGAAGGACCACTGATGAAAACGGTGCAGCGCGACGGCGCCACCTGGTCGAGGAGCTCGTAGAGCCTCCGCAGGTTCTCTGGAGCACCGCGCAGGATGCCCGGGCTCGGCTCCGCCGCCACCGCCGCTTCGGGCTCGGCGCCGAAGAGCGGCTGCGCCAGCGTCGCTGCCGGCGGTGCGGTCCGGCTCAAGCGCGTCTCGATACGCCGGAAGAGATCCTCCACGTTGAACGGCTTGGTGACGTAGTCGAGAGCCCCCGCCTGCAGTGCCTGCACCGCTTCCGGCACCGTGCCGAAAGCGGTGATGAACACCACCGCGGGCTGCACCTGGCCGTGGGGCAGGCGCTGCAGCAGCTCCAGCCCGGAGAGCCCGGGCATGCGCATGTCCGAGATCACCAGGTCGTAGCTCTGCCGCTGCAGCTCCCCCAGGGCTTCCTGCGCATCCGCCGCGGCGCGGGCGTCATAGCCGCGCTCGCGGGCCCAGCTCGCCAGGAGGTCGCGGATGGAGGCGTGATCGTCGACGACGAGGAGACGGCGGGCGGCGGTGCGCTCGCTGGTTCGGACACTCGAGGGCACGCCGCCTCCAGGGGCTCGGAACGCAGGGACCGCGGGGGCACTTGCAGCGAGCCATCGGCAACTCACATGCCACGCCCGGCGAGGCTCCAAAGCCCGAGGAGGCGTGGGCCTTCGCCGGGTCGCCGCGGCCAGACAAGCGCTGCGAGCGGTCGAGAACTGGACGTCGTCGCCAAAGTGCTGGTGGTGGCGCACTCGCCGTGCGGTCTGGAAGCGTCCGCCTTGCCGTCTCCGGGCAGCGGCCGTCGAGTCGGAGTGGGGGAAGCAAGGCGGGCCCCGGGTCCCGCGAACGGGACCCGGGGCGGGCTCGAAGCAGCAGCTTTGGAGGGATTAGGGGCCAGTTGCCGCAAGGTATGCAGCAAGCAGTCCCCCGGGGGGAACCGTCAGAGGTCGACGCTGGCCGCCTCCACCACGTGGGCGGCGCCGGTCTGCGCGCCCTCGAAACCTTTCAACTTTTCCCGCAACGTCTGGCGGGAGATGCCGAGGAGCTTGGCTGCCTGCGATTTGTTGCCGTTCGTCGCTTCCAGTGTCTTGGTGATGAAGAAGTACTCCATGACCCGCAAGCTCGTGGGTTTGAAGCTCTCGTCCAGCACCGAGGCGCTGTGCTTGACCACCTGCGTGTTCGGCGACACCAGCTCCACCGGCAGATGCTGGGGCAGGATGTCTTCCTCCGCCTCCAGGAGCATGGCGCGTTCGATGACGTTCTTGAGCTCCCGCACGTTCCCCGGCCAGCCGTAGCTCTGCAGGATGTCGGTGACCTCCGGCGACAGGCGGTGCACGTGCTTGTTGAGCTCGTGGTTGTAGTGCTCGATGAAGTAGTTGGCGATGAGCGCCACGTCACCGAGGCGCTGGCGTAAGGAGGGCAGCTCGATGGGGATCACTTTCAGACGGTAGTAGAGGTCCTTGCGGAAGGCCCCCTCCTCCACCGCCTGCTCCAGATTGCGGTTGGTGGCGGCGACGATGCGGGTGCGGACCCCGAGGTCCTCCACACCACCGACCCGCCGGAAGGTCTTGTTTTCGATGACCCGCAGCAGGCGCGTCTGCAGCGTCAGCCCCATCTCACCGATCTCGTCCAGGAAAAGGGTGCCGCCCTCGGCGACCTCGACGAGACCGCGTTTGCGCGCCTTGGCATCGGTGAAAGCGCCCTTCTCGTGGCCGAAGAGCTCGCTCTCCAGCAGGGGTTCCGGGAGGGCGCCGCAGTTGATCTCCACGAACGGACCCTCGCAGCTGGAGGCTTCGTGGATGGCCCGGGCCACCAGCTCCTTGCCGGTGCCGCTTTCCCCGGTGATGAGCACCGTGGTCGCCTTGCTTTGCCCGATCTTGCGCACCACGCGGAAGACGTCCTGCATCGCCGTGCTCTTGCCGACGAAGTTGGACTCCCACTCGCCGCGGCTCCGCTCCAGGGAGCGCAGCTGGCTGCGCAGGCGCGTCGTGGTGAGGGCGTGTTCGATGCTCACCTTCATCTTCTCGATCATGAAAGGCTTGGTGACGAAGTCGAAGCTGCCGAGCTTCATGGCCTCCACAGCCTTGTCCACCTCGCCGTAGGCCGTCATGACGATGACGGGCACGTCGGTGTTCTCCTTGCGCATGCGGCGCAGCACTTCCAGGCCGTCGATGCCCGGCAAGCGCATGTCGAGGAGCACGCAGTCCGGCGACTTGTCGGCAAAGAGCTGCAGCCCTTCTTCCCCCGAGGCCGCCTCGAGGATGTCGAAGCCGTTGTTGCGCAGGCCCTCGCCGAGGGACCAACGGATCGTCTTCTCGTCGTCGATGATCAGGATGGTCATCCGCATCCAGTCGCGTCCTCCCCTTGCCGCGGCGTGATGATTTCGTAGGCAGCGATAAAGCGCCGGGGCAGCTCGACGACGAAGAGCGTCTCGTCGTCGCCCCGTTCCACGTGGATCACACCGTGGTGTTCCTCGATGATTTTCTGGCTCACCGCCAGGCCGAGACCGGTACCCTCGGGCTTGGTGGTGAAGAACGGATCGAAGAGCTTGTGACGAACCTCGTCGGGCACTCCCGGCCCTCGATCCCGCACCTCGATGCGGCAGTAGCCGGCAGGAGCCTCGGCGCCGGGCAGGAGCGGCCGTTCCGGCGTGCACAAGCGCAGGCGGACGCTCCCCGAGGGTGGCGAGGCGTCGATGGCGTTCATCACCAGGTTGAGCACGACCTGCAGGATCTGCCCCTCGTCCACCTCCGCCACCGGATCTTCCAGGGCTGCCGCTTCCAGGTGGAGGTCGACGCGGTGCTGCGTGGCGCGTTCCCGCGCCAGCTCCACGGCGCGGGAGCAGATTTCGGACAGCGACACCAGCCGCGGCTGCGGCGGTGCCGGACGCGCGAAGCTCAAGATGTTGCCGACGATGGAATCGAGCCTCTCCACCTCCTGGAACATGACCTCCACGTAACGCTCGGCGCCCGGCTGCAGATAAGGACGCAGATTGGAGAGGGTGAGCGAGATCCCCTGCAACGGATTGCGCACCTCGTGAGCGATGGCGGCCGAGAGTTCTCCGAGGGAGCGCAGCCGGTCGGCACGGCGCACCTGCTCCTCCAGGAGCCGGCGCTCGGTCAGGTCCTCGAAAGCGAGGAGGATGAGGGGCTGCGAGTCGCCGGGGTTGACGATGCGGCTGGTGCGCAGCTGGATCGGGACCCGCCGGCCGTCGCGACGGTGCAGCAGGCCTTCGAAGCTGCAGCGCCCGTCGGGGGCCGCGAGGACGCGGGCGAAGGCGTCGCCGCCGCCGCCGAGCCGGAAGAGCTCTTCGAAGCGAAGCGCCGGCAAGCTCTCCTGGGTCTCCGCGAGTCCCAGGAGGCGCCGGGCCAGGCGGTTGGCGAAGTGGATGTCGCCTTGCTCGGTTGCCGTGAGCACGCCGCTTTCGATGCTCTCCAGCACCGCCTCGTTGAAGTTCTTCAGGTCCACCAGACGGGAAAGGTGGACGGCATTGGCCACTTCTTCCGTGAGCAACGTCTGGATCGTCTGCAGGAAAAAGAGCTGGGCGGCGAAGCTCGGACCTTCCCATTCCTTCTTGTCCAGGAGGAGGAAACCGAGGGGCGCGCGGCGGTAGAGCAAGGGCAGCACGGTGAAACGCCAGCGGTCGCCGTGTCCGTTGCAGACGAGACCGCGGTCGGCGACATAGCAGTCGAGGGCGTGGATCTCGCCAAGCCCCGGCCCGGTCGTTTGCGCCGCGAGCAGGCGCTCGCCGCAAGTGCGCACTTCGGCGTCCGGGATCGAGAGCACACGACGCGGGGCGAGGACGGTGCCCTCGCGGCTATAGAGGAGGATGCCGGCGCCACGCACCTCGAGGTAGTCGCACAGGGTCGCCAAGAAGTAGTCGAGCGCCTCGGTCCAGTTACGGGACTCGCTGATGGCGCGACCGATCTGGTACAGCGTGGTCAGCTGGGAGACGCGGCGGCGGAGCTCGCTACGGGAGCCCTCGAGAAGCTGTGCCGCGGCCCCAGGGGAGGCGCTGCGGCCCCCCGGGACTGTCTCGCGGCTGTCCGCCCGCGGGGTCGCTGCTCCCCTGCCCGCGTCGCTCGCGGGAGCAGGCTCGCCCGAAGCGAATAGAGTCCGGCGCTGGACGGACATGTCCCAACCCCTCCTCGACCACACCACGCCGGCTGCTGTACCACGGCGGTCGAAAACCGTGCAACGAAAACCACGGATCGAAGCATTCCATACGGCCTTAGTGCGGTTTAGCGCGCCTGGAATGGTGGAACATGCACCCCAGCGGTGCGATCTAGCCGGGAGATGAGAGAGCGGCGCAGGTGAACGGGGTGGTGACTTCCCTGCTCATCACTTGCGCCCAGCCTCGAGGCTGCGCGCGGAGTCCTGGCGTCGAATGGATTCCCGTGCCAGCGGATCGCCGGCGCTGCGGGTCACTCGTCCGGGCGGTGGGGCTTTTTCAGTCGGAGCTGGGTGAGGTCGGGGTCCTGGACCTTGGGGGCTTCGACGTTGGCTTCGCGGATGGTGTCGTACACCTCGAGGCGATGCACGGGGATATCGCGTGGGGCTTTGATGCCGATCTGCACCTGCTCGCCTCGGATGTCCACGACGACGATCTCGATGTCGTCGCCGATCATGATCCGCTGGTTGACCTTGCGGCTGAGCACGAGCACGGGGCTCCCTCCGCACCCCATCATACGCGAGGGCCTCGGGGAGGCGCAACGCGTTTCCGGACGGGAGGCGGAGCAGCCGCTCAGGCCGGCGAGATGGGGTCGGCGGCCACGATCCGTGCCGGCTCGCTGAGCCAGCGTGCCGCCACGGCCCAGCTCTCCAGCTCCTGCAGCGCCTCGACCCAGCCGGCCTCGAGGAGACGCTCGCGCAGGGAGCGCAAGGTCTCTTCCGTATCGGTACTCGCAGCGAGCAGCGCCGCGGTGCTCCTGCAGAGCGCCTCGTGCTCCCCACAAGCCGCATGCGCGAGGCAGAGGTTGCGCAGCACGGAAGCCTGACCCGGATGCTGACGCGCGGCGCGGGCGAAGGCCTGGCGCGCCTCGGACCAAAGGCCGCGGCGCTCGAGGAGACAGCCCAGGTTGTTCCAAGCCTCGGCATCTTCGGGACGGAGCTGGCAAGCACGGCGCAGGCAGTGCTCGGCCTCCCCGAGCCGATCCTGGAGGAGCGCGACCACCCCCAGCTCACGCAACGCCGGGGCGTGCTCGGGATGGCGGTCGAGCAAGGTGTAGAGGTAAGCGCGGGCCTCGTCGAACTCCCGCCGGCGGCGATGCCAGAGAGCGATCTGCTGCACGGCGAGATCCAGTTCCGGAGCTTGTTCGAGGGCCATCTCCAGGAGCTCCCCCGCTTCGGCCAGCGCTGCTGTGGGCTCGCGGCGGAGCAGAGCCCGCGCCAGCTCTGCCGCGATCACTGGCTGCCCTGGTTCCGCTTCCCAGGCCTGGCGCAGGGACCGCACCGCTCCTTCCTCCAGGCCCAGACGCCATTGTGCGACACCGGTTCGCAGGTGCACCGTGGCGTTCGCGGGTGCGGCGCGCTCGGCGGTGCGCAGGTAAGCGAGGCCGGCACGCCAGAGCCCGTGTTCACAGAGGAGCGCACCGAGGAGGCCGGCGTCCGCCGCGGCACCGGTGTCGAGGAACTGCCGCAGGGAGAGAACGACCCGCAGGGTGACGCGCTCCGCTCGCCGTGCCTCCGCTTCCAGCTCGCGACGGTGATGCACGATCGCGACGGCCGTCGCTCCTGGCGTGGTCGCGGTCGCTGGTTGCAGGGATTCGCCGCTCCGGCCCTCGTAGCGGAGCCCGCGCTGCGGCCGCAGCAGGCGCGGCTGCAGCTCCGAAACATGGCCGTGCAAACCGAGGGAGGCGATGTCCGCGGGAGCGGTGCCCACGTAACCCAGGGCTTCGAGGTCGCGGGTGTAGGTGCGGATCTCGAGGGGCAGCGCCGTCTCCGCCGGGCTCGCCTGATGCAGGCGAGCCCGCAGGCGGGTGCGGTGGCTGGTTTCGAAGCGCTCGTCGGCGTCGAGGACGAGCACCCAGTCGGCGCGGAGGCGAGAGAGCGCCGCGTTGCGCGCTGCCGCGAAGCTCTCCTCCCAGGGCACGGTGAGGCATTCCGCCCCGAGGGCGGCGGCGCGCTCCACGGTGCCGTCCCGTGAGCCCGTGTCGCAGACGGTCACGGCATCGACACAGCCGTTCAAGCTGGCGATGCAGTCGTGGAGTTGATGGGCTTCGTCGCGGGTCAGGATCAGGGCCTGGATGTGCAACGCTGCCTCCGGGTCGGGCGACGGGCCGCGGCGGCGGCCGCGGGGCCCGAGCCCTTTAGAGGTTGGACTGCACGTAGTGTCCGAGGCGTTCGCGGAACTCGGGCGTCGTGTCCATGAAGAAGCAGGCGACCTCGTAGCTCGGCACGTCTGCCTGCTCTTCCTCTGGTTCGATGCGGACGACGACGCCGCGCACGTCGAGCCTTTCGGGCCGGCCTCGACCGTGCTCTCCGGAAAGCAGGATGCGCAGCCCGAGCACGGTGAGCGGCGCCAGGTAACGGCGGCTCTTGAAGTAGACGCCGTTGGCGCTGATGTTGATCGTGTTGCCTACCTCGCTCTGCTCGCCGTCTTCCACGGTGAGCTCGATCTGCAGGCGCGCGGGCAGGCGTTGTTCGCGCCGTGTGTCTTTCGCGACCTTGTGCTGTCCCATGCCGCACTCCTCCTGCGCGAGCGGCGTCCTCGGGCGCGGGCATGGAGCCCACGGCCGGGTCGCCCGTTCGTGTCGGGAGCTCGGCAAGAGACATGCCGTGCGCCGATGACGGCGCTCGAGCGCCACCCGTGCGGCTTCGGTGCCGATTACTCGGCCAGACAGAGGTCGATCTGGCGCCGGTCTGGATCGACCCGGACCAGGCGGACGCGCACGGACTGGCCGAAGCGGAACTGGCGTCGGGAAACGCTGCCGCGTAGAAGCGTGCGCTGGGGATCGGTGCTCCAATCGTCGGCACCGAGCTGGCTCACGTGCACCAGGCCCTCGGCCTTCCAGTCAGGAAGATCGACGTAGAAGCCGAAGTCGGTGATGGTGGCGATGAATCCCTCCGTGTCCTCTCCTACCCGCTCGGCGAGGAACTCGCAGATCTTGAGCTTGAGCGAGGCCCGCTCGGCATCGGCGGCCCGCACCTCGCGCTCCGAGGTGTGGTGGCCGAGCGCCGCGAGGTCCGAGCCGGTGCGAACACCGTCGTCTTCGCCGCCTGGCCGGCGCTTGGTGAGCAGCCGCTGCACGAGCCGGTGATTGTAGAGGTCCGGGTAGCGGCGGATGGGCGAGGTGAAGTGGGTGTACTTGGCGAAGGCGAGGCCGAAGTGGCCGCGCTGACGAGGGTCATAGCGCGCCTTCTGCAAGGAGCGCAGCACCTTGTACATCAGGTAGCGGCGTTCGGGGCGCCGCTCGATGGCGCGGAGGAGCACCTGGTAGTCGTGCTGCGTGGCGGGGTTCTCCGGCGCCCAGACGATCCCGAGCTTCTTCAAGAAGAGCCGCAGCTCCTCGCTGCTCTGGAACTCCGGCTCGTCGTGGATACGCCAGAGAAGCGGCAGCCCGGCAGCGGCGAGGGCGCTCGCCACCGCCTGGTTCGCCTGGAGCATGAATTCCTCGATCAGTTCGTACGATTCGAGCTCCGGGCGACGGGTGATGTCGACGACGCGCCCGCGAGCGTCGTGCTGCACCCGGTACTCCGCCGTATCGATGTCGAGTGAGCCGTGGGCGAAGCGCCGCTCTCGCAGCAGCCGCGCCAGGTGGCGCATGTCGAGGAGGGCGGCGCGGACGTCTGCCTGCAGCGCCTCCCACGGCGCGAGGCCGGGCCAGGGGGACTCGCCGCTGTGCTCGCTGTCGAAGGTGGCGAAGTGGGTGTGTTCCGGCTCGTCGCCGTGCAGCATGGCCTCCGCTGCTTCGTAGGAGAGCTTGACCCGCGAGACGAGCATCCCCTGCGCCAGACGCCGGTCGCGCAGCACGCCGTCGCGGTCGAAACGGAGCAGCGCTGACTGCACGAGCCGCGGCACTCCCGGGCGCAAGGAGCACACGTGGTTGGAGAGTGCTTCGGGGAGCATGGGGACGACGCGGTCCGCCAAGTAGACGCTGGTGGCGCGCTGTTCCGCCTCGAGATCGGCGGTGCTTCCCGGCGGGACGTAGTGCGCCACGTCGGCGATGTGCACGCCGAGCTCGAAGCCGCCGTCCTCGAGCCGGGTGATGGCGACGGCATCGTCGTGATCCTTGGCGTCCACCGGGTCGATGGTGAAAGCGAGGAGCGCGGTGAAATCCTCCCTCCCCCCCGGCACCGTCGTGCCCGGAGGCCGGGTCGCGGTCACGCTGTCTTCCACTTCCGGCGCGAAGCGTTCGGGGAGGTCGAACTCGGCGAGGAGGGCGCGGGTGCGAACGCCCGGCGTGTCCACGGGTCCGAGGATGCTGTCCAAGGTGCCGTAGAGCTCGCCGTCGCGACCGTGACCGGTGATCTCGAGCAACGCCTTGTGACCTGCCTGCACCGGCGTCGGGAGCAGTGGGCCGGTGATGCGGATGTCGCGCTGGATACGGTCATCGTCGGGGACAAGGAACCAGGCCGAGCGCTCCTGGACGAGGACACCGCCGAGGCGCCGCCGGCCGCGCCGCACCACCGCTTCCACCACCGCCTCCAAGCGGCCGCGGAAGCGCCGGAGCCTGGCCCGCACCACGTCGCCGTGCACGGCGTCGCGCATCATTTCGCCGCGGATGCGAACGTCCGGGGCACCGTCACGGATGAGGAAGGCGAAGTCGCGCCGCGTGCCCTGGATCCGCCCCACCACCTCGAGGCTCGGGCTCACGGTGCCGCGGGCGCGCGGCGTGCGCCGGAGCTTGCCCTCGGCGCGCAGGCGGCGGACGATGGCTTTGAGTTGGCGGAGATCGCGACGGGGAACTTGGAGGGCTTGGGCGAGGTCGCGCAGCCGCACCGGCCCGCCCCTCTGCGCGCAGTAATCGAGAATCTCCTGCTCCGAGAGCAAGCAGCGCGCTCCCTGGGGGCCTCAGGCGGCACGAGCCGGCCGCGACAGAGCGCGGCCCGGCTCGAACGCGCCTTAGCGGATCTTCTTCTTGTGGCGATTGGCGCGACGGCGCTTCTTGCGCTTGTGCGTCGCGATCTTCTTGCGCTTGCGTTTCTTCCCGCTGGGCACGCTGTCACCGCCTCTCGCACTGGGTTGGTTCCGGAGAGCCAGGGTGCCAGGGCTAGCGCCCCCGCGCGCCGCGCTCAGGCAGGGATCGAGGCGCTGTCGCTGTTGACCTTGTCCTTGAGCTCGTTGGAGGCCTTGAAATAAGGCACGAGCTTCGTGGGGACGTCGACGGCACTGCCGGTGCGCGGGTTGCGCGCCCGGCGCGAACGCCTCTGCTTGACCTTGAAGCTGCCGAACCCCCGCAGCTCCACCTTGTCGCCACCGCTCAAGGCCCGGCTGATGTTCTCCAAGATGCCGTTCACGACGACGTTCGTGTCCTTCTTGCTCAAGCCTGTGGTCTGGGCGATGGTCTCCACCAGATCGGCCTTGGTCATCCGGCATCCACCTCGCACCCTGGCCGCGACGCTTGCCCCGGCCGGTGAATGGGTGATCGTGCCCACAAAGCGGCGCCACCCATCGTTACCAAACCGGCTAGGGCCTGTCAACCCCTTGTCGCTTCTGGGATTGCCGCGCCGGTGGGGGCCCGGTCCCGGACCCCCCAGTGACCACCGCGTCGACGACGCCGACGACGAGGGTGCGCACTGGGCCGCGCGGGTTGTCGAGTACCTGGCTCGCGCTCGCGCCCTCGTCGAGGACGAGCACCCAATCCCCGACGCCGGCATCCACGACGTCCACCGCCATGGTCACGCCGCCGAGTGGTCTGGCCTCGAGATCGTGCGGTGCCACCAACAGCAAACGCTGCCCAGCGAGTGCCGGATGTTTGATGGTGGACACCAGCGTTCCGACGACACGGGCGATCTGCATGGCTGCCCTCGTTCAGGGAGTGTGGGGCGCAGTGCTGCCGCCAGTGCTTGCCGGCGGTGCACCAGGAAGGTTGTCGGCACCGAGCGCCTCCAGCGTCACCTGATCCACGATGCCCATGATGGTGCGGTCGCTGGGATTCTGCTTCTCCGGGAGGGCGTTGGCGGCTTCGCGTCCCTTTACGTAGAAGACCCAGGTGTCCGGGCCAGCGCCGGAGAGATCGATGGCCGCGAAGACCGGGCCATCCGGTTCGAAGGAATACGTCATCGGCTGCACCAGCAGGAGGCGTTGACCACGATGCGACGCGTGTTTCACCGTCGCCACCACAGTGCCCACGACCTGGCCTAAGTACACGCCTTCCCTCCGGAACTCGACTCGGGATGTGGCCTTGGCTCGCAGCAGGCAGCGCCCCATCTCAGGGCGCGACGCGCTCTGTCGCCTCAGGCGGAGTCGGGAGCGCCTCCCGTAGCACCCTCGCTCGCCTCGGGAGGCCGCCGCACCGCCTGCAGCAGTCGCGCCGCGAGATCCGGGTGCGGGTTCGGGATGATCCGCACCGCCACCAGGCGGCTCGTGGCTTCGGCGCCACCCCGCGCTGCCTCCACCGCTGCCTGCACGTCGAAGAGCTTTCCCGTGAGCGACAAGATCGACTTGCCGCCGATGCCCCGCGCCAAATGCAGCTGCAGGAGCTGCACCGAGGCCGCCTTGGCGGCCTGGTCGGCGGCGACGACGCCGGAGGCCACGCTCGAAGTCTCCACCAGACCGAGGGCGCCGATCGCTGCCGCGCCGCTCTGATTCCGGATGGCCGGGAACACCTGCGGGTGCACGAAAGGAATGAGGAGCCAGTCGAGGACCTGCTCGGGGGCCGCTTGGCGTCCCGCCTGCACGCTCGATTCCACCGACGAGGGATCGCCGTGTACGAGGACCACGTACTTCCCCGGAGTCACCATGAAGGTGTCGATGAACTGCACCGGCGCCGCCTTCACCATGACGTCGGCGACGTCCACGCCCCAGGCGATGGACTGCAGCTCTACGAGCCCGATGGCCTCGATCATGCCTCTCCCCGTCCGTTTCTCCTCGATCGACCCCTCAGACGATGCGGAAGTGATCCACGAGCGTGCAGCGCCGATAGCGGGAGAAGTGCCGGGCGTTGGTGAGCCCTTCCCCCGTCGGGCTGGCGATGGTGAAGCTGGTGTACCCCTCGCCGCCGAGGCCGAGACCGGCATAGGACGGCCCGTTCTTGACGAAGATGGAGGTGTTGATGCGCCTCGCCATCTCGGAGAGCTTGTCGATGTTTCGCGACCACATCGTCGCCGTGTGCCCGAAGCCGTGTTCCACCTGCACGGCGAGGTCGATGGCGGCGTCCACGTCGCGCACCGGCACCACGGGGTACACGGGCATGAGTTGCTCCGTCCACACCAGGGGATCGTCGGGCTCGGCCTTGTAGATGGCGAGGCGCACGTCGTCGCCGGCGTGCACACCGATGCGACGGAGGAGCACGCTCGCGTTCTTGCCGATCAGGTCGCGCTGGATGACGCCGACCTTTCCCGGGCCGCGGTCTTCCGCCAAGACGTGCTTGCGGAGCTCGGCCGCTTGCGCTGCGGTGAGCAGGTAGCAGCCCGCCTTCACCATCGCGTCAAGAAGCGCGTCCACCACGGATGCGACGCAGAGCGTCTCCTTCTCCGAGGTGCAGATGACGTTGTTGTCCAGCGACGCCCCGGCCACGCTCTCCCGGGCGGCTTTGACGAGATCGGCGGTCTCGTCCACCACCACCGGCGGGTTGCCCGGACCGGCGGCGATCACCTTCTTGCCGCTCTTGAACGCGGCCTGCACGACGCCGGCGCCGCCGGTGACGACGAGGAGGCGAATGCCGGGATGCTGCATGAGCTGCTGGGCCGTCTCGATCGTGGGCTCGGCGCAGGAAGTGAGAAGGTTCGGCGGGCCGCCGGCCTCGACGATGGCGGCATTGAAGAGTGCGAGCGTCCGTTGCGTCACCCGCTTGGCGCCGGGGTGGGCGTTGAAGACGATGGCGTTGCCGGCAGCGATCATGCCGATGCCGTTGTTGATCACCGTCTCCGACGGGTTCGTGGACGGCGTGATGGCGCCGATGACGCCATACGGCGCCGGCTCGGTGATCATGAGCCCGTGATCCCCCGACCAGGCCTCGGGACGCAGGATCTCCGGTCCCGGGGACTTGTTGGTGACGAGAAGGTTCTTCTGCACCTTGTCCGCGGCACGTCCGAGGCCGGTCTCCTCGACGGCGAGACGGGAGATCTCTTCCACGTGGGCGCGCATCGTGCGGCGCACCGACTCGACGATGGCATAGCGCTGCTCGAGGGAGATCTTCTGGTAGGTCTGCTGTGCCTCACGGGCGGCAGCGAAAGCGGTTTCGACGTTGGGGAAGGTGCCGGAGGCTGCGCCAGCGGACGGACCCGCAGCGGCGTCGACGTAGGCGGCATACTTGCGCTGTCGCGGCGGCTCGCGGTCGAAGCGCTTCCAGCCACCCGCCTCGCCGCGCTGCTCTCGCAGCTTCTGCAAGACGTCGCCCGCGATGGCGTCAATGCGCTCCTGCTCCAACTCCGCCTCCCGGCTCCGGCCGGATCCGGCGTCCACCGGGCCGAAGGCAGCAGCCTCGGGCGGCGGACGAACCCACGAGACGGCGGTTCAAAAAGCCGCCTCCACCGCGGGTCTTCGAGGCGCTAGCTCGTCGGGCTCTCCCGCTGCGCCTTGTCGTAGGTGACGCGGCCGCCGATCGCGACCGTGTCGACGATCGCCATGATGCAGGCGTCCACCGGGCGATCTTGAGTCTGCTCGGTCATGCGCGCCGAGCTGCCGGCCACGTGTAGGACGACGTCTCCCAGACCGGCCCCGACGGTGTCCACCGCCACGGCGTAACCGCCTTGCGGGCGCATCTCGGCGTCGACGTTTCGCACCACGAGGAACTTGAGCCCCACCATGCGGGGGTCCTTGCGGGTGGAAACCAGAGTGCCGACGACCTCGCCCAGCTGCACTGCGCGCCCCTACTTCTTGCGCGACGCCACCGCGTCGCCGCCGATGGGCAGCTGCTCGTCGAGTTGCTGGTGCGGCCTCGGGATGACGTGGACGGAGACCAGCTCCCCCACCTTGTTGGCGGCATTGGCGCCCGCCTCGACGGCGGCCTTCACCGCGGCCACATCGCCGCGGACCACGGCGGTGACGAAGCCGCCGCCGGTTTTCTCGTAGCTCACGAGCCGGACGTTGGCGGCCTTCACCATGGCGTCGCTCGCTTCGACGAGAGCGACGAAGCCGCGCGTCTCGATCAACCCCAGGGCCTCCGGACCATTCATAAGCTCCTGTCCTCTCTATCGCTTGCGCTCCGCCGATCAAGCCATGCTGGAACGAAACGGCGCTTGTCACCAAGCGCGCCGGAAGTTAGCAGAGGGGTGCTGAGAGTGTCAACGAAGCGAATCGAGCCGGAGAATCGGATCGTTTCAGGATTGCGTGGGGGCGAACAGCGGTCGCGGGTCCGGCGGAAAACCGGCGCTGCGAGGAAAACGCGGCGGCGCGCTGTGGGCCCTTTCACAGCGCGCAGGTGGGCGAAGATGTGGGAGTCGGGCGGAAACTGCAGATGGCCTGGACAGGGCGCTGAGTGCCGCGTTTCGGTTCTTTTGGAAAAAATCGCCACCGAGTTTGCCGCGTGCCAGCACGATGGTCGAGCAATCATCCTTAATTGCCGGATCGCCTGACAAGTCCCGGACGACCCAGGAAGCGATTTTGACCACGTACTAACAAGCGCAGTGCCAGGGTGCATGCGGCGCTCCGACGAGCACCCGGGCCATCGTCGCAAGGTGTTGTCGAGAGTGGTGTTGCCAACTGCTGGTAGGTCCGTGGCAGCGCCCGGCGCTGGCAGCGCGCGCGCTCAGGAAGACCCGAACCCGGGCCGCTGCACCCAGGAACGGGAGGTGGCGAGCGGGAATCCGCCCAGTGCCTCACCGTCGCATGGCGACGACGGTTGCCCACGGGCGCAGAATTCCCGGCAGGGGCCACCGAAGGGTTGCGCTACCCTGTAGGGAGAGCGCTCACTCCGGCGCCCCAGCTCGACGTAGGCGGACTCGCATAGCGCCGGCAGTCTAGCCTTAGCCTAGCCTAGGATCTGCAGACCTCGCTTTGGACGGTGCACTCGACCCGGAGGCCCCGCATGCGCCGCATGACGTCGCTCGTTTGGCTGGGAATCGCGTTCGCTGGTTGTGGCCCCGTTGCAGCACAGCAAGTGGCCGATACGCTCTTCGTCCCCATGGTGCACGACCCTGCACATGCTGCCGGGAAAGGTCCGCTCGTCCTCGTCGATGCCGCGCACCATAACTTCCACACCGCGACGGGACGCTACGAGCCTTTCGCCCGCACGCTGCGTGCGGACGGCTACATCGTGGAGTCGAACACGGAGCGCTTCACACGCGCCGGGCTCTCGCGCGCCCGAGTGCTCGTCATTGCCAACGCGCTGGCGGCCGAGAACGTGGAGGAATGGGTGCTGCCGACGCCCGCGGCGTTCGATTCCGCGGAGATCTCGGCCGTTAGCGCGTGGGTGCGGGACGGTGGCTCGTTGCTCTTGATCGCCGATCACATGCCGTTTCCTGGCGCCGCAGAAGACCTAGCCGCGGTTTTCGGCGTCTACATGTGCAACGGCTTCGCCATGATCGACGGCGGCGGCGACGGCCGCATGGACTTCTCGCGCGCCGCGCATACGTTGGCCGATCACCCGATCACGCGCGGCCGGAACGCGCGGGAGCGAGTCGAGGCCGTCCAGTCGTTCACCGGGCAGGCGTTTCGGCTCGTGGGCGGCGGCGAGGGCCTGATGACGCTCGAGCCGAACGTCCTGCTGCTCTTCCCCACGGTTGCGTGGCAGTTTTCCAAACTGACGCCGGTGATCAGGGCAGCGGGGATGCAGCAAGGAGCCGCGGTGCGGGTCGGCAAGGGTCGCGTCGCGGTCTTCGGCGAGGCAGCGATGTTCTCCGCGCAGGTGGTCGGTCCGAACCGGGACCCCATGGGAATGAACGCTCCGGCGGCGTCTCAGAACGCACAGTTCCTCCTCAACGTGATGCATTGGCTGGAGGGCTTGCTCTAGAGATAGCTCAGCCAAGCGGACTCGCTCGGCTCGAGCGTCCTCGCTCAGCTCGTGCGGCCACGCTCAACTCTTGCGGTCGTGGGCCGCGAACGCCCCGCGGAAGGCGGCCTCGTAGGCTGGCGTGAGCGCGCGGTCGCGACGGGCCATGACCGTGCGCGCCGTGTTCAGCGCGCGTTCGAGGTCGTACACCTCGATGCCCTCGGGGCCGCACCAGGAGAACGGCGGGATGTACTTCGGCGGGAAACCGGACATGGCGATCTGACTCGCCAGACCGAGGACGGTCCCGGTGTTGAGCTGGGTATCGATGGCGGTCTTCACGTGGTCCGCGGCGACGAGGCCAGCGAACATGAGCCCGGTGTCGACGAACTCCCCCACCTCCCACATGCGGACGTTGCCATAGTTGTTCTTGAGGTCGCTGTTGTTGGTGTCGGCGCCGAGGTTCACCCATTCGGCGAGAAAGGCGTGGCCGAGGAAGCCTTCGTGCTGCTTGTTGCTGAACCCTTGCACGATGCTGCCTTCGACCTCGCCACCGATCTTGCACACCGGGCCCAGGCTCGTGTTGCCCTGGATCTTGGTCCCGGCTTTGAGCAAGCAGCCCTCACCCACGTAGGCGGGGCCGCGCACCAGGACATGGGACTGCACCTCGACGCCGGCAGCGATGGTGATGGGACCGGCTTCGGCATCGAGGACGACTCCCGGGCGCAACCGCGCTCCCGCTTCGATGCGCACCGCGTCCGGTTGGAGGATGTGCACACCCGCGTCGAGGCGCGCCCCCGGGTCGATGCCGGCGCCCGGGCCCTGGGCGAAGTCATCCCGCAGCGCCGAGCCGTTCCGCTCGGTGAGCTGCCAGGCGTGGGCGAGCAGCGCCGAACCGTCGCGATTCCAATCGTGACGCGCGTCCCACTCGAGCATGGGAGCGGTGGGCAGGGCCGCAGCCATCTTTTCGCGAGTGGTCGCGCCTCGAGGACCGCCGGTTGTTGCGTCCAAGGCGTCGCGGAGCGCGGCTGCCAGCTTCGTTGCTCCAGCC
Organism: Candidatus Krumholzibacteriia bacterium; assembly: GCA_035649275.1. NCBI lineage: Bacteria > Candidatus Krumholzibacteriota > Candidatus Krumholzibacteriia > Candidatus Krumholzibacteriia bacterium. The sequence continues at coordinate 2,187 of DASRJW010000141.1, read as the reverse complement.
GGGGCGCAACGTGCGAGCACCAAGCTACCCTGCACCCAGCCGGTGTACTCCGCTGCTGCGCCCGCCAAGAGGCGCTGCACGTCCTTGCCGAGGGCAAGAAGCCGCCCGTTGACGAAGACGACCTCGCCGGGAGCAAAGGAAGCGCCGGAAGAGAGGGACTGCAGGCCTGGGAGGGCGGTGTTGTTTTCTTCGACCAGCGTCGTGAGTTCGCGCCGGGGCAGCAAGACGACGTGATCCGCCGGCACCGCTCCCACCAAACGCTCGAGGAGTGTGCGTGCGCCGCAGCGCAGGTCGAAGACGCCGCGCACCTCGGTCAGGGTCGCGAAGGCGCGCTGTACCGAGTCTTCGAAGACGACGAGGGTGCGCACGGAATCCTCCACCCCGGGCCGGCGGGCGATCCGGTCACGCGGACGAGGGGTTCAGAGGTGAGAAGCGCGGGAAGGTGGTGGAGCTGACGGGAGTTGAACCCGTGACCTCTTGCATGCCATGCAAGCGCTCTCCCAACTGAGCTACAGCCCCACATCCTGGGAGAAATGGGATCGGGCCGCGCCGAAGCAGCCCGCGGACCGGTCGAAGCTAGCGGGCCCAGCATGGGAGCGTCAAGACCCGGTTGATGGCCGCCAGCCCACCTTTCTGCCTGACCGCGAAGCGCTTCCTCTGCCACCCGGCCGAGGTCACGGGCTCCAAGAATGGAACCGCGGAACGTCTCGCCTGCTTTCCCGGCACCTGCGCCTGCGTGTGTCGCCCACACTAGGGTACGGGCTTTCCTTCCACAAGCGTCTCACCAGGTTGGATCTCGTCAACCCGCCAGAGGAGCCATCCCTCCGGGGTCCTGACCCAGGACTCGCGCTGAACCACCGAGGTCCGCACTTCATGCAGCGCTCCGTCGCCCAAGCGCTGCTGCCGTAACGTACGCTGATGGACCATGGCGTGTGCGGTGTCGCCCACCAGCGTCAGGGCGGTGATCGTCTCGCTCAGGGAGTCGAATCGCGCGATGCGACCGATGAACTCACGCGTTCGTTTGTACATCCCCTCACGCGTGGTGACGTTCCCGTCCGGCGTAATCGTATGGAACGCCGGGTGTCTCAGGCGCATGACGCGGTCTGGGTCCCGGGCAAAGAAGCCAGCCTCGTTTTCTGCGTATTGAGCAGCAAGCTCACGCTTCACGACGGCCACTTCATCTTCGGCCAGCGCTGGGGTTGCGCGTCGCTCCTCGTGGCAGCCTACTCCGGCTGCAGCCACGACGAGCGCGCCACCGAGCGCCCAGCAACGGACTCTGTGCCCATGGCCTGTGGTTTCTAGCAGGGATCGCAACCGCAGAACCTCCTCGACGGCCTCACGAACTGCAATGATGAGATGGGAGGGTACTCCTCCAAGGTAGGCGATGGCGCTCCCGGCGAGCTGGAGTAGAAAACGGGCACAAAAGCAGGTACAGTTTGCGGCCGAAGGAAACCGGGCCCGTCCACCCGTTGAAAACGAAGCGTGCCGGAGTGGCGGAATTGGCAGACGCAACGGATTCAAAATCCGTCGAGGCCTAAACCTCGTGAGGGTTCGAGTCCCTCCTCCGGCACCAGCGCATTCCTTCATGCTTCAACGAGTTGCGTGGATATGGCGGTCGTTATCTGGGCGCGTTGACCTCTGCGAGGATGGTGGTTTGCCCACCATTTGCCCACCACCGGCTTCTTGGAGCGCGGACGCCTGCCCAACGGTGCCAGCGTAATGGGGAGGGACAAAACCTGCCGTCAGCATCGAGGCTTGACCCGGTTCGGCTACTGCTCTCCGCCTTGGTCAGTGTCCCGGGTATGCTTCGCAGAGCCGTGGCCTCGGTGCTTGCTCAACGGCTCTCGGCATTCGTGCACGACCCGCAGTGACCGTGAGGAGAGACCGTGAGGAACTTCTCGGCCCTAGCTATAGCTAAGGACTGAATGGAGCAGCTTGACGTTCGCCGAGCCGAGGTCTAACCTGAGTCGAAACGGACATGTCCAGGGGTGGCCCGTGAAATCCGCCTCGGTGCTTCCCGTGCTCGCAGCTCTGGGTCTTGCCTTTGCCCGCGCTAGTGTTGCGCATGCCGAGGGGGGGATTACCGGATCGGTCCTTCGTGTCGATGAAGGAACCTACCGCATTCAATTCATTGCGTTCTGGGTCCCAGTGCTAAATGAGGGATGCCCCGGCGACCCTCCCAGTGAA
>DASRJW010000140.1 GCA_035649275.1 Candidatus Krumholzibacteriia bacterium | reverse complement strand
AGGTCTGGCCCAGCTACCGTCGCAGGTGAGTGGCGATCTGCCACACGTTGCCCCAGGGATCCCGCACCATGCCGCGACGGTCCCCATAGGGCGTTTCCCATACCGGCTCCAGCGACATGGCGCCGGCGTCCAGCGCCCGCTGGTAGGTGGCTTCGGCGTCTTCGACATAGACGTAGAGGAACGCCGGGAAGCTCTCTCGGGCTCCGGTTCTGTTCACCATGAGGAGTGAATCGCCGATCCTGATCTGCGACGGAGCGTCGGGGTAATACTCGCCCGTGGCCCCGAACACACGCTTCAGGAAGGTGACGAGTCCCTCCGCGTCCTCCACGACGAGGCGTGGAGTGACGGTATGCCAGCCTGCTGGAAGAACGACGTCGGCCATCAGTCGACCTCCGGTACACCATCGAAGAAGCTGACGACCCCCGTCTCGAGGGAATACTCGGCACCGACGACCACGAGTCCATCCTCCTGGATCAGACGTTCGACGACTTCCGAACCGTGGCGCAGATGGTTCACCGAGACCCGGATGTTGGCGCGAACCGCCTGCCGCACGAGCGCGACCGGGTCGCGGGTGAGCTCCGTAGCCAGCAACGCTTCCACCGAGGGCCGCACCCGGTCGACGATCGAGCGCAGGTTCCGCGACTGGTTTTCTGTCGGTTGCTGGAGCTCTTCCAGAGTGGCTAGAACGGCCCCGCATTGCGAGTGTCCCAGAACCACCACCAGCCTGGTGCCGAACCGCGCCGCGGCGAACTCGACGCTGCCCACTTGGGAAGACGCGACGATGTTGCCGGCGACACGGATGACGAACAGATCTCCCAACCCCTGGTCGAAGACGATCTCCGCTGGCACCCGCGAGTCGGAACATCCCAGGATGATGGCGAAGGGCTCCTGCCCCGCGGTCAGCTCCCGGCGGCGCGCCTGGCTCGCGAGCGTGTCGTGGCTACGTACGTCGGCCAGGAAGCGACGATTCCCAGCGCGCAGGCGCTCGAGTCCTTCGGACGCTGAGATCATCGACGCTTCCTCCTCGGCGTCCACCGGCCGCATCGAAGCGACAACGACTGCCTTCCTAACGTCCTGCCCCTGGCAGGAAGCCCAGGCTCCGCAAGAACTCGGTCTGCTGCGCAATCCCATCGGCACGGGCCACGGGGTCGGGGTCGAAGTCGCTCTCTTGGTTCGTGAGGTTCCTCGTGAGCAAGTGCCCCACCCCAGGGTAGACATGCAGATCGCACCTGCGTCCCAGCGCCGTGAGCGCGGCGCAATACCGTTTGACTCCGGCCAACGGCGTGAGCGTGTCCTTTTCGCCATGAACGATGCAGGTCGGCGGTGTACGGCGACCCACGTGCCGAGCCGGAGAAAGCTCAGCGGCGTTCGCACGACCCTGCAGCAGAGTGGTGAAATAACGATCGCCGACGAGATCCAGTGCCGGGGACCAGAGAAGCAATGCCTCCGGGGCGGCCCTGTCGTCTGGGCAACCAACGGTCACCGTAGCCGCCACGAGCTGTCCACCTGCCGAGACTCCGTAGGCCGCTGCGCGTCCACTCGAGCCAAACTCCGCTGCGTGCGTCTGTATCCAAGCGAAAGCCGCACAAGCATCGGCCAGCGCCTCGATGGGCGTGACCTCTCCGGTCGACAGGCGGTACTCGACGGCAACGGCGACCAGGCCCGCATCGGCGAAGCGCTGCGCCGCCGCGAAGGTCCACTCCGGCGCGCCAGCACTCCATCCACCACCGTGGAACAGGAGGATCGCGTTCGTGGTGTCGCTCTTCCCGTCTTCACGCGGGAGGAAGACGTAGGCGTGGAGGGAATCACCACCGATCTCCCGATACACTCGATCGAGAGGCGGCTCGCGGTCGGCCTGCGCGAAGAGCGGCGTGGAGTGTAGGAACCCCGCCAGGACACAGAGTGCGGCGAGCATCTTCGTCATGGTGCGCTCGTTTCGCTTCGGCGGTCTCGCATCGTTCCGGTTCGGCGTCGCCGGTGCAATGCTGCAGAGGTTCGAGGGCTCCAGGGAGAGTGTACACGGCACGGGGCCTCACTCCCCCTCATCGAACGCGGCGCGGCGTCCAGCGGCGGGCGTCGCGGTGCGTGTACTTGGCGAGGACGCGCTCGAAGGCCTGCGTCATGTCGATCTGCAACGAGTTGCACAGGCAGGTCAGGACGAAGAGGATATCCGCCACCTCCAGGGCGATGTCACCAGGGCGCTCGTCGGCCTTCTTCGGCTTGTGGCCGTAGTGATGGTTCAGCTCCCGCGCCAGCTCCCCCACCTCCTCGCTGAGACGGGCCAGCATGGAGAGCGGCGGCCAGTAGCCTTCCTCGAACTGCATAATCCAATCGTCCACCCGGCGCTGCATCTCGGCCAGGCTCAGTTCCGGGGTGGCATTCCGATTGGAAATGGCAGATGGGCTCGAGGAGGATCTGCTTCGGCTCGGGGCGCCGGCCGGCCTCAGGCCACGGCGTGCGGTGGCAGGGAGCGAGTGGGCGCGACCACGTGAGACGCGCTGCTGGCGCGGGGTCACTGCACGTCCTTTCTTGGCGGCCATTCTCACGCTCCCAGCGGAAGTCCAATCTCGTAGCGCCGCAGCAGATCGAGGGCGAGAAGACAGGAGTAGGCACGATTCGCTTCGCGCCGGCGGCCGAGCTGCAAACGTAGGCTCCATTCGCCATCGGGAGCGGATAGGGCCAGGAAGACGAGACCCACGGGCTTGTCCGCCGTGCCGCCGCCCGGGCCGGCGACACCGGTGATGGCGAGACCGAGGGTAGCGCCGGCACGCGCGCGGGCGGATCGTGCCAAAGCGATCGCCACCTCGGCGCTCACGGCACCATGCTGTGCGAGCATTTCCTCCGGCACTCCCAACCAGTCGCGCTTCGTGGCGTCGGCATAGGTGACGAAGCCGCCGATGAAGTAGGCGCTGCTCCCCGGAGCGGCGGTGAGCCAGCCGCCCAGCAAACCTCCCGTGCACGACTCGGCCACCGCCAAGGTGTGGCCTTTCTCCACGCACAATCGTCGAACGATCTCTTCGAGCGGCACGCCCTCTTCCTCGGTGTAGACGATGTCGCCGAGCGCCTCCCGCACGGCGGCGCATGCCACGTCGAACTCCGAGGCGCTAGCGTTGCTGCTCGCATCCACGACCTGCACGTCGAGCCCCTGACGTCCTGGATAGAAGCCCCAGCGCCAGGCGGCGTAGGCTGCCATCGTCGGCTGCAGGCGCTGAGCGATCTCCGACTCCGGCAGGCCCACGGTGCGAAAGACGGCGCGCCGGGCCGGCGTTCTCCCGCCGAGCCTCCGCAGCTCTGGTAGCACGTACGAGTCGAGCATGGCGCAGAGCTCGTCGGGAACGCCGGGGAGGAGAAAGACGTCGCAGCCTGCCAGGCGCCAGTGCACACCCGGCGCGCTGCCGACGGGATTCGGGATCTTGCGAGCGCCCTGCGGCAGGAGTGCTTGCTTCCGGTTCGACTCGGGCATCACCAGGCCGCGCTCGGCGAAGCGGCGGCGGATGTCGTCCAAAGTCTCCGCGTCGAGCTCGAGGCGCGAGCCGAAGTGCGCAGCGAGGGCTTCTTTCGTGCAATCGTCGGGCGTCGGGCCGAGGCCGCCGGAAACGACGAGGACGCGAGCGCGCTGCACCGCCTCCGCGGCCGCCTGGGCGATGGCCTCCGGCACGTCCCCCACCTGGGTCACGCGTGCCACCTCGTGACCGAGAGCTGCGAGCGCCCGTGCCACAGCGCCGGAGTTGGTGTCGGCGACGGCGCCCGCCAACACTTCGTTCCCCACCACCAGGACTTCGACGCTCACCGGGCCTCCGTTCCCCGGCGCACTCCGAGCCGTGTGCGGGGCTTGCCGTAGCGGCGGAAGAGGGGCTTGCGGAAGACGAAGAGTACGGCCGCACCCACGGCGAGGACACCGAGATGCCAGAGCGCGAGATGCATTCCTGGCCACAACCACATGCAGCCGCGCAGCACGGCTGCCGCGTACACACCGGCAACGACATCGTCGAAAACAACGCCCCAGCCTCCCGGCAGGCGTTCGGCGGCACGGCCTGGCGGCAGCTTCAGCACGTCGAAGACTCTGAAGAGCAAAAAGCCGAGTACGAGCGTCGCCGGCGTGATCGGACCGAAGGCGAGCGTCACCGCCATGCCGCAGACTTCGTCGAGCACCGCCGCCGAAGGATCGTGGCCATAGACGCTCTCCAGTCGCCCGCACGACCAGACGCCGATGACGATGAGCGCGACCACGAGCGCCACTGCCGCCACCGCCGGCAGCGGGAAGACGAAGGCGAAGAACACCGTGGCGATGGCACTCGCGAAGGTCGCGGGGGCCACGGGGAAGAAGCCAGCGAAAGCGAGCGAGGCGATGGCGACGGCCAGGCGCTCGCTCGGGCGCCGCCGCTCTGGAGGGGGGCGAGACCCAGGGCCCGTCGCGGCGTCGCCCGGGCCCGCCACGGCGCTCACGCCAGCTTGCGGAGCACGAGCTTGCTCACGCATTTCAAGGTGTCGAAGACACCGACGCCCCGTGTCGCCACCCCTTCGAAGCTGGGATAGCGCGACGGGTTCAGCTCCTCCTGCAGATCGTCGAGGGCGATGATGTCGGGGAGATCGCGCTTGTTGTACTGCACCGCGAAGGGCACGTCGGCCAGCGACAGGCCGTGCAGCGCCAGGTTCTCGTGCATGTTGTACATGCTCTCCACGTTGGCGTCGAAGCGGTTGATCGAGGAATCCACCACGAAGACGATGCCGTCCACCCCGCGCAGGATGAGCTTGCGGCTCGCGTCGTAGTACACCTGCCCCGGCACGGTATAGAGGTGGAAGCGCACCCGGAATCCCTTGATGCTGCCGAGATCGAGGGGCAGGAAGTCGAAGAAAAGCGTCCGGTCCATCTCCGTCGCCAGGGAGATGAGCTTGCCCTTCGACTCCGGGCGCAAGCGGTTGTAGACGTAACGGATGTTGGTCGTCTTCCCGCCCAGGCCGGGGCCGTAGTAAACGACCTTACAGCTGATCTCTTGTGTAGCGTAGTTGATCAGCGACACGCCCGCCGTCCACGGCTGCGGTGACCCGGGGTCATTCCTGGAAGAGGTCGTCGATTTGGGCCTCGGCGCGGGCGGTGAAGTCCGCGTCCACCTCGAGCCGGGCCACCTGCACGTGATGCTGCGCCTTCTCGAACAAGCGCTGGAATACCACCGTGAGACGTTCCACCGCGCGGGCCACGCGCAGGCGCACGAGCCCCAGCGTGGCGCGCCGGTCGAAGAGCACCGCCAGGATGACGCGTGCTTCGACCCGCGACAGGTACATGCTCTCGTTCGTGCCCTGATGGTAGAGGGTCGAGAAGTCCTCCTCGCCGATCAAGTGCGCCAGCTGCCGGTTGGCTTCGAAGTCGGCGGCACAGAGCGCGGCGAAGCTCATCACGTCGAATTCCGCCGGTGTGGCCAGGCTCGTGATCACCTGTCCGGTGCCATCCACGAGCAGAACGCTCCGGGCGTTCGCTCCCTCCAGGAGCTCGGTCAGTACCCCCCGGAGCGCCCAATAGTCTTCTTCGAAGATCGAACCGCCCGCCTGCACCTGCTCTCCCACCATTACACCTCTTGCCGGCCTTCGAAGGCCCGCCCCAGGGTGGCCTCGTCGAGGAACTCGATGCTGCCCCCGACCGGGAGCCCCCGAGCGAGCCGCGTCACCCGCACGGAGAGCCCCTCCAACATCCGGGAAACGTACAGTGCCGTGGCCTCGCCTTCCACCGTGGGGTTCGTGGCCACCACCACTTCCCGCGTGTTCCCGGCTCGGACGCGCTCCTGCAAGTTCCCCAGGTGGAGCTCCGCCGGGCCCACCCCGTCCATGGGCGAGAGCACGCCGTGCAGGACCTGGTAGCGGCCGCGGAAGGCGCCGGTGCGCTCCAGCATGTACACGTCCTGGGGCTGCTCGACGATGCAGATCGCGTCGTCACTCCGCCGCGGGTCGGCGCAGATGACGCAGCGAGCCTCTTCGGCGACGTTGCCGCACACTTCGCACAGCCCGACGCGCTGCTTCACTTCGAGGAGGGTGCGGGCGAGCTCTTCCACCGCCGGACGCTCGCTGCGGAGCACGAAGAGCGCCAGCCGCTGGGCCGACTTCTCCCCCACGCCGGGCATCATCTTGAAGAGGGCGACGAGCCTGGTCAGCAGCGGCGAACCAAAGATCAAAGCGTCCGTCCTCGTGGCTCGGCCGGGCGCTCACGTCCCTGGGAGACCGAAGGCGCCGGCGATCGGCCCCGCCAGGTGGCCCATCTCTTGTTGCACCAGCTCCTGGACCTTCTGCTGCGCGTCCCGGAGTGCGGCGAGGACGAGATCCTCCAGCATCTCCATGTCGCCCGCCAGCTTCGGGTCGATCTTGACGCGCAACGGCTCGCTGGTGCCGTTGAGCGCGATCGTCACCAGGCCGCCTCCGGCGCTGCCGACCACTTCGCGCTGGCGTAGCTCTTCGCGCAATGCCTGCATCTTGGCCTGCATCTGCTGCGCTTGTTTGAGCACGTCGCCCATGTTCTTGAACACGCTGCACCCTCCGGATCACGGCTGCCGCGGCGCCCGGCTCAGCCGTCGCGCTCTTCCAGGATCTCGGCGTCGAAGGTCTCGAGGATCTCTTGCAGGAGCGGCAGGCGTTCGCTGGCGCCGACAGCCTCGCGCCGGCTCTGCACGATGTCTTCGTGGCTGATCCGCCCGGACGACAAAGGCGCCCCGGGAGGACTCTCCGCTCCGGGCAGGCACGGCACGAGCTGCAAGGGCCGGCCGAAGTAACCGGCGAGGAGCTGCTCCAGCTCCGCCCGCGCGTTGGCATGTTGCAACATCTGCAAAGGGAAGCTCTGCGTCTCTCTGAACTCCACGTGCAAGCGCGCCCCCTCGAGTCGGGCCGGCACACCTTCGGAGAGACACTGGGCGAGCAGCGCTTTCGATCCCGCCACCAACTGAGTGAACTCGGCCCAGCGCTCTTGCACCTCGCCGAGCTCCACCGCAGCGACGATGGTGGCACCGCCGACCGCAGGAGGCCGAGACTCGCGCTGCACGAGTCCGGGCACAGCAGGCCGAGTTTCGTGGGAGACAAGGCCAGGCGCTGCAGGCCGAGCTTCGTGGGGGGCGAGGCCGGCCGCCGGCAGTCGCGGCTCCAGCGAGGCGCCACCGCGGGTCGGGAGCTGGGACGCTGACTCGCTGGCGGCGGCGACCGGTGTGCGTGGCGGCGTGAGCAAACCCGCCGGTGCTTCGGGCGCGGCGCCGAAGGCGAGGCCGTTCGCGCCCTGAGTGTCGGCAGTCGGGACGGGAGAGGCGCCGGTGAGCGCCGAGGCGCCGCCACTGCGCCCGCGGCCGCGCGCGGCTTCTCGGGCGGGACCTGTGCCTGTGCCGCCGCGTGCCGCCGGCGGCTCCGGGGCACCACCGCCGAGCTTCTCCAGCACCTCGGCCAGGAGAACGCGGGACTCGAAGCGCGCCAGCTCGACCGTCGCGGCCTCGAGCACCACCATGGGCTGGCTCGAGTTGCGGATCTCCTCGTGTAAGGCGGCGGCTCGGTTCAAGAGGTAGAGCAGATCCTCGGTGCGGAAGCGGCGCGACAGCTCCTCCGCCCGCTGCAGATGCGCTTCGCCGAGTTGCACCGCCCGGCGCAACGCCGGATCCACCGAGAGGAGGAGCAGGTTGCGGAGATGCTCCACCAAACCGAGCACGAAACCAGCGGGGTCGGCGCCCTCGCGCTGGGCCGCGTGCAGCAACTCCACCGCGCGCACCGAAGAGTGGGCCAGGAAGGTTTCGGCGAGCTCAAGGTACACCTCCTCGCGCACCAAGCCCAGCACCTCGGCGACATGGCTCTCGCGGATCTTGCCGCTCTGGCTGGAAGCGACTTGATCGAGCAGGCTCAGACCATCGCGCAAACTGCCGTCCGCCCGCTTGGCCAGCAAGTGCAGCGCCGCGTCGTCGATGTCGAGCTTCTCCTTGGTGCAGATCTCCTGCAACCGCCCGTGGATCTCCTCGCTGCGCAAGCGGCGGAAATCGAAGCGCTGACAGCGCGACAGAATGGTTTGCGGCACCTTGCGCGGCTCGGTGGTGGCGAACACGAAGAGGACGTGCGACGGCGGCTCCTCCAGCGTCTTCAGCAAGGCGTTGAAGGCACCGGTGGACAGCATGTGCACTTCGTCGATGATGTAGACCTTGTGCTTCCCCGGCGCCGAGGCTGCGTACCGCACGTTCTCCCGCAGCTCGCGCACATCGTCCACGCTATTGTTCGAGGCGCCGTCGATCTCCAGCACGTCGAGACTGCGGCCGGTCTTGATGCCCGTGCAGCTCTCGCAAACGTCGCAGGGTTCGCCACCCTTGGGGCGCTCGCAGTTGAGCGCCTTCGCCAGAATGCGGGCGACGGTGGTCTTGCCGGAGCCGCGTGGTCCGGTGAAGAGATAGGCGGGAGCCAGGCGCTTCTCGAAGGCGCGGCGCAAGGTGTCGGTGATGTGGGATTGCGCGATAACTTCGGAAAAGGTTTGGGGGCGGTACTTCCGCGCCAGCGCCACGTAGCTCATGGTTCCCCCGAGCCGCGAGGCCCCGAAAAAGCCAGAATCAGGTTGACCAGCGCACCCGAGAGGTGTCCCTTACCGCTGCTACCTTCCGGTCCTGACGGAGTTCGGGATCTCCCGTTGCGTGGGACCTGATTCCAGCCTTCGCGGTTTCGCGGCAGCCAAGCCCCGACCCGCTGCATATGGTGGAGATGAAGGGATTCGAACCCTCGACCCCCACGTTGCGAACGTGGTGCTCTCCCAACTGAGCTACATCCCCGTAACCGAGCCCGGCAGCAAGTTCTAGCATCGCTCCCGGGCCCTGTCAACCGCGACGGCCGTCCGGAAAAAGCAGAAGCCACGCCCGAAGGCGTGGCTCTGCGTGCGAGCCATGTTGCCGAGCCGCCGGCGTCCGTGGCGGCCTCCAGGAGCGAGGCGGCCGCCGCCGGAGAACCTCAGTAGCTGATGCGACCCCCGGGCATGATGCTGCTCGTGATGATCTTCTGGTCCACCAGGTGGAAGATGCTGTGGATCACGATGCTGCCCTCTGCATGGGCGAAGCGTCCCGTGCCGCCGTCGATCTCCACCACCATGAACTGCTCCTGGGCGTCGCCAGGATGATCGTACCCGAGTTCGTAGACCTCGCCACCTTGGATGGTGCCGCGAACCTTGTCCCCGTTCGCTGCTTCCAGGATGACCTTGCCCGAAGCACTCACCGGCTGGCTGCAGAAGTCATGCGGGTAGTCGCTGAGAATCGTTGCGGAGGAAGACGTGGTCGGCCCGACGGGGGAGAACTCGCCCGCCGCCTTCTCGCTCCAGTCCCAGGCCGCGGAAGCCGTGAGCTCGGTCTGACCCAAGTGCGAGACGTTGCCCCGGCTCTTGACCTCGGCGCCGGCGACCAGGCCGTTGCAGGTGCTCTCGACGAAGTGGGAGACCACCCAGACCGGCTCGAAGCCCTTGAAGGAGCCACGGATCGGGCGCTCCCCCCGGTCTCCGTTGTGGTCGTCTTTGGAAGACGGGCCGGCCGAACCAGGATCGACGGTCTTGGGCTTCATGCTCAGACCATCGGGGGAGGTCAGGGGCTCGCAGCCCACCAACCCTAGTGCAATCAGAGCCGCCGACACCAACACGAGCGGCATAAACCTCGGGATGCGCATGATCCATTGCTCCTCTGTGAAATGCGCACGCCAGCGCCGCAGCGCTCGTGCGGGGGCGCTCCCGGGAAGAGAACGGAACCCGGGTGGGGGTAGAAATGAGTGTACTTGGGGTGAGTCGGAGCTTTCAAATCGGGCCGTCGCGGCATGCTCCGCCTGCGTCATTTCACGCAAGCAAGGTCATCGCAGCGGTATGAGAATGGGAGCAGTGTCGCTTCGAGTCCTCCTGGCGTGATTCCACGCCACCGTCAACCCGCTGGCTCCCGGGCTGCGGCTCGCCGATACTGCCGGACATGTCGCGCACCGAACGGGTCGTGCAAGCCGGCCTCGCCGCTCTCCTCCTCCTGCACGCCGTCTCGCTGGCCGTCCCGGCGACGCTCTGGTCCCTCTCGGCCCTCGCGGTCTGGCCGCGGCCGTGGGCGGTGGCGTGGACCGGCGCGGCGCTGCTCGCCTGCTTCGCCGCGCCGTTCCTCGCGGCGCGCTTGCGGCTGCCTGCGTATCCAGGCCGCCGCGGGGCCGCGCTGCTGTCGCTGGCAGCAGCGGTCGCTTTCTGGCTCCTGCGCCAGCGCACGCACTTCTCCGGCGACGGCTTCCTGCTCGTTCGCGATCGGGGCTGGTCGGAAACGGTCACCCGCGCCCGACTCCTGGTCGAGTGCACCACCCGCACCGTGCACGCGGCGGAATCGAGCTTCGGCTGGAGCGCTGAACGGACGCTGGCGCTCCTCTCGGTGGCGAGCGGCGTCGCCGGAACCTACGCCCTCTTCCGCTTTGCCGCGTCCTTGACTCCGGAGCGCGACGGCCGCTGGCTCGTCGCCTGCCTGCTCCTGGGCGGCACCTGCATGCAGCTCTTCTTCGGCCACGTGGAGTACTACCCGATGGTGGCGGCGGCGCTCCTCGTCTACCTGGCGCTCGTCGCCCGCACCTGCTCCGCGCGCTTCACCTCTGGCACCCTGGTCAGCCTCGCTGCCTTCGGCGCTCTCCTTTCCTTCCACCTTTCCACTCTGGCGCTGGCCCCCGCGGTGGGCTGGCTCGCCTGGCGTGCGTGGAGGCTGGGCCACCGCAAGGCGGTGGGGATCGGCGTGGCAGCGATCCCGCTCCTTGCGGCACTCCTCGTTCTCGTCGCGAGCGGCCGGCCAGGGTCTCTACTCACCACCTCCGTCGGCGGCTGGACGCGCTACACCGCCGCCTACTTCGAACCTACGAGCGCCCGGCATGCCTTCCCCTTCTTCTCCCTCGCCCATGCCCTGGCGGTGGGCAACGACATCCTGCGCGCCGCGCCGCTCGCGCTCCTCGGACCCCTGATGTTCCTGTTCCTGCGGCAGCAGCGACCAGGGGCGGTGCCAGCCCTAGAGTTCCTCCTCCTCGCGGCCACAGGAGTGTTGCTCACGAACAGCGTTTTCCTCCGCGAGCTCGGCCCCTATCGCGATTGGGACATCTTCGCTCCCTTCGGCTTCGTCCTCCTCGGCTGCACGGGGGCTCTCCTCCTGGCTGCAGGAGCAGCGACCCGCGTGACGATCGTCCTCGTCCTCATCGGGAGCGTGCACTCTCTCCTGCCCTGGATCCTCACCCTCGCCAGCCCGAAGGCCGCCGTAGCCCACGTCCACCGGGCGCTCGAAGCCGAGTCGCAGTGGTCTCCGCACGCTCGGGCCTACATGCACGAGGAGCTCGCCATCTGGCAGCGGCAGCGTGGCGATGCTGCGCTCGCTTTGCAGGAATATGAAGCGGCGGTGCGAGCCAACCCCGCCGATGCCCGCTACCATGTCGGGCTCGCCAACCAATACGCCGAGCGCGGGGAGATGGCGGCGGCCGCGCGGGAGTATGCCCTGGCCCTGGAGCGCCGGCCGGACTACGCGCCGGCGCACAACAATCTCGCCTACGTGCTCGCCCAGCAGGGGCAAGACCTGGACCGGGCCCGCGAACACGCCAGGCGCGCTCTCGCCTTGGAGCCCGAGAATCCGGACTACCTGCTGACCTTGGCGCGAATCGAAGTCGCCGCCGGGCGTCCCCTGGTAGCGCGAGCGGCGTTGCAGCAGGCCCTCGAGCGGCGTCGCGTTTTCCCCGAGGCAGAGAAGCTGTTGCGCTCTTTGCCGCCGTGAAGTTCCCAGGCGCCGTGATCGAGCGGGTAGCAGTGGCCGCCGACCCTTGCCCTGCAATTGCGGCAGGGGACGCGATGCGGCGGATCGGATCAGAGCGCGGGCGGCCGGCCCAGCCGCTGCCGCGCCTCGTCCTCACCGTCGCAGACGTTGAGCAGGTTCTCGAGCTTGCAGACCCGGAGCACCGAGCGCACTCGGGGCGTGCAGCCGAAGAGAGCGATGGCGCCCTGGTTCGCCTGCACCTGCGAACGAAGTTGCATGAGGGCCCCGACGCCGGCGCTGCTCATCCAATCGACGGCGCTCATGTCGAGAAGGAGAGAAGGTGTGGAAGGCGCGATTCGGGCCGCGAGGTCGTCGCGCGCCAGCGCCGCGCCCTCCGGGTCGAGATGTCCCGCGAGCGCGGCACAGGTGCCGGGAAAGGCCGGGTCGACTCTGCAGCGCACATGCATGCGCCATCGTCCCCTACTGGTCTTGCGAGCCGCGGCTGGTGGCGCTTCACACGGGCAGCCGGCGGCGGGGCCCCGCCGTCCCGGCGGAGCCCCCAGTTGGCGGAGAGAGAGGGATTCGAACCCTCGGTGCGGTTTCCCGCACACACGGTTTCCAACCGTGCCGATTAAACCGCTCTCGCATCTCTCCTTGATCCTGTCGCGCCCGACGACGGAAGCACCTCTTCAAGGCTCTTCGTCGGGGGGGAAAGGGTCGGAGGCCGCGACCTCGCGACCTTGCCGGCGCAGCTCACGGAAGAAACGCCGCAGCACGAAGCGACTTTCCTCGGCGAGCACGCCATCGATGCACTCGACGCGGTGATTCATCTGCACCTGCGCGAGGACGTTCACCACCGAGCCGCAGCCCCCGAACTTCGGGTCCCTGGGTCCGAAGATCACCCGCCGCAACCGCCCGAGTTGGATGGCCCCGGCGCACATGGCGCAGGGCTCCAGAGTGACGTAGAGATCGGCGCCTGTCAAACGCCAGTCGCCGAGGGCTTCGCCGGCGGCGCCAATGGCCAGCACCTCGGCGTGTGCTGTCGGGTCGTGGGTGGCTTCCGTGCGGTTGTGCCCCCGGCCGAGAACGCGCTGGCCCAGCACCACGACGGCCCCCACCGGGACCTCGCCCTCCTCGGCGCCGCGCATGGCTTCGTCCAGGGCCAGGCGCATCCAGCGTTCATGTTCCTCCAAGGGCTCCATGCCGGGCTCCACTCGGTGTTCAGTTCCGGGTCTGCGGGAAATGCGCGACGAGGACGCTCACCACGATGTCGACGACCTCGCTGAAGTCGGGCGGCGCGTAGACCCCGCCCACGGTGCGCTTGTTGGTGCGCTCCACCTGTCGCTGCAGCTCGGCGATGTTCTCCTCCGTCGGACCCGAGTAGCGCTGTCCATCCTTGAACTGCGAGTCCGCCCCGAGCCACAGCCGCTTTCCCGTGACGCCATCGAAGAGCCCCAGCATCAGTCCCACGTGCGTCCGCGCCGCGCCCGTGTCCATGATGTCGATCAGATCTTGGTGCCAAAGATCGACGGCTCCACCCACGATGGCGTCCGCGTGCAGTCGCGCCGCAAGGTCGCGGAGGAAGGCCTCGTCGACGTCGTCGTGGTCGGAAATCCACTTCTTGTAGAAGTGCGCCAGGTTCTGGGTGAGGCCGGCTTCCTGCAGGATCCGTTTCACCTCGCTGGGCGGCAGCAGGGTGTACTGCGTCGCTGCATTGAGCGCTGGGTAGAACTTCGCCTCCACCATCCCCGCCGCGATCTGGTCGGGATCCTCGTCTTCCGCTACGTCGGAGGCGAGGGGCAGCGCCGCGAGGGTGCGCAGCGGCCGCTGCCCGAAGCTCGGCTCGAGGATGCTCGTCAACCGGCGTTCGCGGCCGGCGCCCGTCCCGCCGCAGCTGGCTAGCCAGAGGAGGATGGCGAGCGCGCCGATGGTTCTGCAGGACATGGGCTCCCCGGGGTGGAAGAGCGGCGCGCGGGCACGAATCTCGCGAGCCCTCGGCGGGGTATAAAAGGCGCAGCCGCCTGGCCCTGCATAGCACGATGATTCCAGGGCGGCAAGTTCAGCTCCCAAGCCACTGTACGCGGCCCAGCCGGAGGGTGCGGAGGCTGGGCCCATCAGTTAGTGTTGGGAGAGCCATGGTGCGCATGTCCCCGGGACATTCCCAGAGGTCGGGCAGACGTCGCGGAGGGATGGGGATGAGTGCAGTAAACCTGCGGCAGGGTCTTCTGGGCCTGGTCCTGCTTTTCGGGATCACCCTGGGGGCGTCGCTCTGCGCTGCCCATCCGGCTGCGGGCTCGGCTCAACCCCCCTCGAGTCCCGAGTCGCCCCCCTTCCGAGCCTTGCGACAGGCCGGTGAGCGTTTCACAGCCTCATCTTTGACAATGCGTTACGACACCGACCTCGCCCTGTTCCTGAATCCACGAGACCGGCGCATCGACCTGGACGATCTCGACCTCCACGGGCGCTTTCCTTATGGCGACACCCCCGAGGATTCGACGGCGAAGGCTCTCTACGAGCGCGCCCAGCGGGGCGAGGTCGCCGAAGTGACCCCGCCGGAAAAGGCCGAGATCGCGCCGCCCCAGCCCGGTGTGCACACCGGCATCCCGAGCGCCGCGGCGGCGACGGGCGCCCTCATCGGCGGCCTCGCCATCCTCATCAAGATCCTCACGCTGGGAATCTGAGGTTCTGCTTGCTGGCAGGCTGGCGCGCCTGCTCTCCGGCGCGCCGCGGAACGGGCCACTTGCTTTCCCCATGGTTCAACCGGTGAGACCGAGTTCTGCGCGTGAGGCGGCCCGTTCGGCTCGTAGGCGCGCCAGCCCGACTTCGCGCTCCGTTTGAGGCAAGAATGCCGCCTCCAACCCGGCATCGGCGCAGGCGTCGAGTTGCCGGAGACCGAGGCCCAGCACGCGGTGGGCGGCAATCCACTCGCGGCTCAAATCGGTGTCGAAGAAGCTCGGGTCGTCGCTTCCGATGGTGCAGCGCAGACCTTGGCTGAGGAGGAGCGGCAGCGGATGCGCCTGCAGCTCCGAGACGACGCGGGTGCGGACGTTGCTCGTCGGACAGACTTCGAGAGTGATGCCGCGCTCCACCAGGAGGTGCACAAGCTCCGGGTCCTCCAGGCAGCGGATGCCGTGGCCGATGCGCGTCACCTGCAGCTCCTCGACTGCCTCGCGCACGCTCGCCGCGCCGGCACCTTCACCGGCGTGCGCCGCGCGCCCCAGGCCTGCCTCCCCCGCTCGCGCGTACGCCGCGGCGAAGAGCCGCGCCGGGAAGTTCACCTCGTCACCACCGAGGTGCACGCCGACGACGCGCGGATGCGCCCGCTTCGCGATCTCTTCCACCTGCGCCGCGGCGAACTCCGGCCCGAAGTTGCGCACCAGATCGAGAACCAGGTTGTAGCGCGGCAGCGACCCTCCTCGCCGTCGCGGCTCGAGCACTGCGGCCTCCGCTTCGCTCACCGCCGCCAGCAGCTCGTCCCAAGGCATGCCGAGGCGGACAAAGATCGCCGCCGAGAACAAGACCTCGGCATAGAGCACCTGTTGCGCCGCCAGCTCCTCGAAGAGGTCGCGGGCGACGTCGTGGACGTCCTGCACGTCCCGCAGGCTGGTGACGACGAAGCGGAAGTGCTCGAGGAAATCAACGAAGCTGTCGTGGTGGAAGAGCCAGGCAACGTCTTCGGGGCGACGCAGGTGTGTGTGCAACCCGTGGCGTTGCAACACGGCGAGCAGACGCTGCGGTCGCACTGCGCCCTCGAGGTGTACGTGCAGCTCCACCTTGGGAGCCCGACGCAGGTAGGACTCGGCACTCGGCGCTTCGGAAGGGCCGTCTGCTTCAGGTGCGCTGGCCGGCATGCGCCGCGTTTTCCTGTGCCCGGTCGCGGAGGTACTCGACGAGCAGGCGCACGCCGACGCCGGTGCCGCCTTGCGGCCGGTAGCCTTCGGCGCGGTCGAGGTACGAGGTGCCGGCGATGTCCAGGTGCGCCCAGGGCACAGTGCCGACGAAATGCTTGAGGAAGGCGGCCGCGGTGATGGTGCCGGCGTTCTTGCCGCCGGTGTTCTTGATGTCGGCGATGGGGGTGCGGATGAGTTCCTCGTAGTCTTCCCACAGCGGTAGCTCCCAGAGCCGCTCGAAGCAACGCTCTCCGGCTGCTTTCAGGGAGTCGACGAGGGAACGATCGTTGCCGAGGACTGCCGTCGCCGATTGCCCCAAGGCGATGAGCGCAGCGCCGGTGAGCGTGGCCAGGTCGACGATGGCGGCCGGCTTGTAGCGCTGGGCGTAGACGAGCGCATCCGCCAGCACCAGACGGCCCTCGGCGTCGGTGTTGTCCACCATGACCGTCTTGCCGTTGGCCATGCGCAGGATGTCGCCGGGGCGATAGGCGCTGCCGCCGAGGAGATTCTCGGTGCACGGGACCAATCCCACGAGGCGCACCGGCAGGCGCAGGCGCGCCGCCGCTTCGACCGCACCGATCACGGCGGCACCACCCCCCATGTCGCCTTTCATCTCGTCCATCTTGGGGGCGGGCTTGATGCAGATGCCGCCAGAATCGAAGGTCAATCCTTTGCCGACGAAGACGTAGCACGGTGTCCGCGGCCCCGCTCCATCGTACTCGAGCACGACGAAGCGCGGCGGTTGGTCGCTGCCGGAGGACACTGCGAGGAGGCCCGCCATTCCCAGCTTCGTTGCCGCGGCGCGGTCGAGCACGGTGCAACGGAAGCCGTGCTCCTTGGCCGAAGCGCGGGCGCGCTCGGCCATCTCGGTCGGGGTGAGCTCGTTCGCCGGCGCGTTCACCATGTCGCGCACCTTGCGCACCACGTCGGCCAGGATCTCGCCCTGCTCGATGCCGCTGCCGGCGGCCTTGTCGACCTGGCGCACGGCCACGAACGTCACCGTCTGCAGCTTCTTGCTATTGTCTTCGTTGGGAGACTTGTATTTGTCGAAGCGATAGTCGCCGAGGAGGCTGCCCTCCGTGAGGGCCTGCGCCATGGCCGCGTCGCCCAGCGGGCGGGGCGCGGGAAAGAGGAGCCCGAGCTCACGGGCTTGCAGCTCTCCGGCGCGGGCAACGGCGCGGGCAGCCACTTGGCGGATGCGCTCCAGGTCGATGTCGCTTTCCTTGCCGGCGCCGAGGAGCACGATGCGTCGCGGCCCGGTGGTCTTCGGGTTGTAGAGGGTGACCTGCGTGCCCGGTTTGCCGCGGAAGTCGCCGGCGCGGAGCACCGCACCGAGTACGCCGCCGCAGGCCTTGTCCAGCGCGGACAACGGGCCGCGTAGGGCCTCCCCTTCATGCAGGGGTACGCACAGCACGGGCACGCGCAGGCGCGCCAAGTCCGATCTTCGCAGGCGAATCTGCATCGTGGGACATTAAACCAAGCCGGAGGGGCCGGCGGCAACCGGGTTTTCGCCGTTCCGGGCACCGCGGCGGGCTCCGTGGAACTCAGGAGGCGAGTTGGAGAAGTCCCTGTGCCAGCCGGTGGTCGCCCCGCTGCTCGGCCACCGGCGCGGGTTGGCCGCCGACGAAGATCTCCGTCCAGAGCGACCGTGCGGAGAGATCGAAGGCGCGACCGTCCACGTGCAAACCCCCCGGCGGCTCGCGCAGGATCTCCGCCGCCGGATGCGACGGGAGCGTGAAACGCCCGACCAGCTCCACCGGATAGATCCGGTCGCGCATCGCCAGCACGTAGCGGGGGACGCCGGCGAGACAGGCCCAGGTGGCGTAGGTTCGCGTGCCTAGCCGATGCACCACGTGCTGCGGCAGAATCGCCTCCGTACCGACCACGAGAACCGACCCCGGCTGCAGATGTTCGGTCACGCCCGCATCGGTGACGAGCGTCGTGGGCCAGCCCTGGGACACCAGCCAGCGTGCGAAAGCCGTGCCCTCGTGCAGCGGTCGCGATTCGGCGCACACCACCCGCTGCAGGAGCCCGCGGCGTTGTAAGAGCTGGACGGCCTCCGCCACCACGGCCTGGGCCGAGGTGGTGACGATGGTGACCGGAGCCTCGAACCGTCCCGCCAGTGCCGCCGCCGCGGCGTGACGATCGGCCTCGAGCCCCTGCAGGAGCGACTCGAGAGCCTTGCCGACCGAGCCCATGCCGAGCACCTCGACCGCACGGAGCGCCACGTTGGCTACGTTGACCACCGCTGCGAGCGCCGGCTGCGCCACGACGATGGCGCGTGCCGTCTCCGCCAGCAACTCTGGATCGTGAGCCGCTACTTCGCGCAAGAGCTCACCGGCACGCTGCGCCAGCGCGCTCGAAGGGGCGCGCGGATCCGCGCCCAGGGCGAGCACCTTTTCTTGCCAGACCGTACTCACTCTCCGTCTCCCATCACGATCCCGCTCTCGTCACGGTCCCACTCTCGCGCGCTGGAGGCGTCAACACAACGGGCCGGCATTTCTGCCGGCCCGCTGCGAGTGGCGCGCCCAGAGGGAGTCGAACCCCCAAACCTTCTGATCCGTAGTCAGACGCTCTATCCAATTGAGCTATGGGCGCACAATGACTTACGCCGTTCCTGCCCCTTGCACTGCCTGCTCACTGCCTGCTAACACTGAAGG
The DNA here is from genome assembly GCA_035649275.1 of Candidatus Krumholzibacteriia bacterium. Taxonomy (NCBI): domain Bacteria; phylum Candidatus Krumholzibacteriota; class Candidatus Krumholzibacteriia; species Candidatus Krumholzibacteriia bacterium. The sequence continues at coordinate 19,200 of DASRJW010000140.1, read as the reverse complement.
CAGACAAGGCGCCCCAGGTTAGCAGGAGGAACCACAAGATGCCACGTCAAAAGCTCCCGAGGGGCCTGTTCCAGTGGCCAGGCGGCGGATACTACACGAGGTCCCAGCGGCACGGCAAGGACGTGCGGATTGGGCTGGGCAGCGATCTGACCACTGCTAGGCAGCTCCTGCGCGAGCACCGCACCAAAATAGCCCTGAGCTACGCGCTAGGGGTCGCGGCGACAAGCAGTGTCGAAATCACTCAAGGTGCTGGGAACTGGAGAGCGCGATGATCCGGCCCGACCTCGAGAATCTCCTCGACGAACTGGGCACGAGGACCATTCCCCACTTCGGGCGCACGCTGCACGACCACATGCTTGGAGTGCATGCTCTCCTAGAGGCTTGGGGGAACGAGGAAGCGGTCTGCCTGGCGGGTCTCTTCCACAGCATTTATGGCACCCAGACCTTTGCGGCCCGCGCGGCTGGGGTCGATCAGCGTCCGGCGCTGCGGGCGCGCCTCGGCCCGCGGGCCGAGGAACTCGCGTACCTTTTCGGCGCCTGCGATCGGGACCATTTCTTCACCAATTTGGAGAGCGACGCAGGCCATTTCGTGCGGGACGTCGTGGAGGGTCGGGACGTCGCAGTCGATCTCGAGACCTTGCGTGCGCTACTCGAGATCGACTTCGCCAACGACTTCGAGCAGCTTCCTTGGCGGGCACCGGCGTCCCCGCGCCGCCGGGCCCGCTTCCTGGCGCGCTGGGCTACCGCGTTCTGCTTCCTGACTCCAGGGGCCCAGGACGCCCTCGCACAACTCACCCGTAGCGCAGATTCCAAGGACGCGGCGTCACCCGGCTAAGGTGGATCAGGCCTGTGGCATCGTGTTCCGCTACCGCGATGCCAACAACTACTACATCACGCGGGCCAATGCACTGGAGGGCAACATCAGCGCGTTTCCTTGTCTGCTGAACGCGACGCTGAGCGGCATGTCGAATCTCGCCGCCTCGGCCGGGTCCATCACCACAGGCGTCACCGCGCCACTCGTCGTGTGCACTCGAACCAAAGCTGATGCACCGAGAACCGAGAAACCAGGCAGCAACACATAAGCGTCCCCATGGACGTGCCCGTACAGGATCATGGCACGATGGCGCCGTGCGTTCTCGACGACGCTCATGGGTTCTCCAACGGCGTCGAGTTCACCTCGTACCGATGTTCGATGCATTCGGGCACGGCACCCAGGTGAAACTCCAGGATTCGATCGTGTTTATGTTTGAGCGCGATGCACTCGGCGAGCGGACGCTCGAGCAGCAGCGCCCACAGGACACGGTTCGTGGCCCGGTGACCGATCACGAGCACGGCTTCGCCAGCGTGCCGCGCTCGCAGTTCGGCGACGAACGGGACGAGTCTGACGTGCACATCGGCGTAGGCTTCGCCGCCCGGTGGCCGGAAGGCGAGCGGATCCGCGTTGCGCGCTGTGTACAGGGGCTCGAACTCCGAGCCGGGTGCGTGCACCAGGCTGCCCTCCAGAATCCCGTAGGACATCTCGTCCAGCTCGAACCGGGCGCGCACCTCGAGCCCGAGCCGGGCAGCCAACGGCTTCGCCGTGTCGCGGCTGCGCCGCAGCGTGCTTGTGTAGATGGCGGTGATGGGCTGCGCCGCGAGCAGCGAGGCCAACGCCTCGGCTTGCGCTACGCCGCGCGTCGACAGCGCAGTATCGATTCGCCCCTGGAGCCGGTTCTCCTGGTTCCAGGTGGTCTCGCCGTGCCGGGCGAGGAAGATGCGCATCGAGGCGACCCCCGGTGAAGCGCGGCGATGCTGTGTCTCAATCCCTGGATCCAAGGCCGGGGTGCAGGATCGGGGACGAGGCTCGGTCGAGGGCGGCGTTCGGTCGGGGAGGGCCCGCCAACGCGCCGATCGCGGCCAGCATACCACGGCGAGCCGCGTCGAACTGAAGGACGTTTTCTAGCTCTTGGTCGTCACCCTCGCGACCCTCGACGGGCCCCGACCGTCGCTTGTTCCAGCCGCAGCCGCCACGGCCCGAGCTCAAGCGAGGCTGCCACTATCTGGTCGCCTATGTCGGCCCTATCTTCTGTGACCGGCGGCGACGAAGATACGCCCCCTCTGAATTGAGGAATAGGAGGGTACGGGGGACCTACGGGGTAGAAACTTACGATGGCAAACGCTGCCTGGGAGGGCTCGCCTTCAAACCAAAAGCTCGCTAGCAGGCTAGCCGGCAAGCTCGGTAGCTGCCTAGCCGTTCCGCTCGCTCCCCAGGAAATCCAAGAAAAAGGACCTCCACGGCGTTCGCGCGCTCGGTACAGGGAGCCAAGAAAAGCAGCATGGTTCCGACCGCTCCGTCCTGCAGGTAATTCCGGAATTCCACAGACTGCTAGCTTGAAGCCTGCTAGTCGCTAACCGCTAGTCGCGCGCGCGAGGCAGCCTGCTAGTCGCTAGTCGCCCTGCCGGCTGCTGCCTGCCCACTGCCTGTCCGCATCGTTCCATCGCGCGGATCAGGCGGTGCTGCTGGGGCGCAAGTTGCGCAGTTGCACCCTGTTGTCTGCGGTTCAGAGGATCCGTAGTCAGACGCTCTATCCAATTGAGCTATGGGCGCAACTTCCGCTTCCCGAACGACCGGCTGGGGTCGTTCGACTCTGGCGGAGAGAGAGGGATTCGAACCCTCGGTGAGGCTTTTGTACCCCACACTCGCTTAGCAGGCGAGCCCCTTCGGCCTCTCGGGCATCTCTCCAGCTCGTCCGTTCGAGGCTTGGACCCCCGCGCCCGGGGGTCGAGAACACGGCGTCAGGGCACCGCCACACTAACCAGGGGGAGCCGAGGCTGTCAACCAGACGGCCGGCAGTGTTCGGGTCGGTGCGACCACCGCGCCTTTTCTTGCCGAGTGCGCGAACCTGTGGGAATCTCTGTGCCATGGCCCTCTCGGAACCGCGCTTCCTGACGCAGTGGTCGGCGCGCCCACCGTGGACGATCCCGGTGGCCCTCCTTCTCGGCTTGGTGGCGTTGGCTCTTCTCGACCCGCGGGCCCCACGCTTGCCGCGCCTCGTTGCCTCCGACTCCGCATTCGAAACGCTCGCCGGCATCGAGCCCGACCCGCGCAATCCAGTGCGCTCCATCGTCCGCATCCATTGGACCTCGTGCGCCGGGGCGCAGGACTATGAAGTGCGCTTCTGGTCGCAGGACATGCGGGAGGTCGGCCGGCACCGCACGGGCTTGACCAACACCGCGCTCTTCGACCTGGAAGAGGTGTGGCGCCCCGTCGCGCCAGCGCGTCTCCTGCATTGGCGGGTCGTCGCGCTGGAGAACGGCCACGACCTCGCCGCTTCGGACCTGCGCTCGCTGCGGCTGCCGTGACCAAACCCGGCGTCCCGAGGTCACTTCGGGCCAGGTCGCGTCCTCAGGTCGGAATGCCGAGGCTCGCATGCTATGATCGCCCCGTGATCACAGCCGACTCCTCCACCCGGCGACGGAGGTGACGGATGCCCTCCTTCATCCGGCTCGCGAAACTCACGGATCAGGGCATTCGCAACATCCAGAACTTGAAAGCCATGATCGAGGAGAGCCGACAGATCATGGATCAGCACGGCGTGCGGTTCGTGCAGGGCTGGGCGACGCTGGGTGAATACGACGTGGTCGCGGTGATCGAAGCTCCCGATGCCAAGACCGCCGCTCAGGTGAGCGCCCTCATCGCGGCCCGGGGTCATTTCCGCGCCTCGACCCTCTCCGCCATCCCGATCCAGGAATTGAGCGACGCCTTCGAGCCTTGAGGTCAAGCCCAGCGGGACGTCGGGCGGCGCGTGGAGCGCGGCCGGCGCTCGGTCGCGGCGGGGCGTGGAACGCGGGCCTGCGCTTGGTCGCGGCCGTGCCGCGGCTGCTCACAGAACCGGCCGGCCGGCCACGAGAGCCGCGAGAGGCCGACCCAGCAGGGCCCGCATCACCTCGATGGTATCGCCGCTCTCCTCCAGACCGTGCTCCTGCCAACGCTTCGGTTCGGTCAAGATGCGGCTCGCTTTCCGCACCGCGGCCCGGACGTCTTCGCGGCTCTCGCAACGCTGGTCGTACCAGATGAGGAAATCCACGATTCCGGGAGTACGCGCGAAGTCCCCACGGACGGAACTCTCCCAGGCGCCGTCCGATTTCTGTGTGCGCAGCAGCCAAGCCACGTGTGGCGGCAGCGCCTGGCGCAACCGTGCCAGGACCTCGGGATCTCCGAGCAGGAGATCGGCCGCCATCCAGCCTTCTTCGACGTAGGCCGCCACCGTGTAGACACCCTCGCCACGGGCGATGCTGGGAAGGGAGCCGTCCTTCTCGATGGCCCCGAGGGTGAAGGCCAGCGCCTGCAGGGCGCGCTGGCGGTGGACAAGCTCGCCCGTGTGGCGGAAAAGCCAGGCTTGTAGCTCGATGCCAACGAGGGCTGTGCTCACCAGGTATGGATCGTCGGCCCAACCCACGTCGGAACGCCAGGCCTTCGTGACCCCGCTGTCGGTCACAGGCATGCCGACACCCAGAGCGCCCGACGAAAGAAGGAAGCCGTCGCCTTCGATGGCGCGCAAGAATCTCGTGACGCTCCCCACGTACGCCCGGACACGCGTGCTGTCCACGTGCGGCTCGAGGGCAACGAAGACTCCCAGCGCCGCTCCCATGTCGGCGAGCCAGGAGGTGGCGTAGCCGATCGGCCAGTAGCCGTGCGGGAGTTGCCGCGCCACCAGACTGTCGGCGAAGGTGCGCGCACGCTCGAGACCAGCGCCCGTGTCCAAGCCCGCGGCTGCGGCGCCGAGGACCTCGTGCGCCGCGACCGCCGCACGCATGAAGTAGCCCTCCACGAAGAGTCGCTTGGCCGGCGCTGGCCGTGCCAGCGTTTGCTCGAAGTGGACTCGTAACGCCGTGCTCGTCTTGGCCTGGTCCTTCACATACGGGTTCTTCGGCGCACCGGCATCCGAGATCCCGTGGAAGAGGAGCCAAAGTCCGAGAAGGACGGCGCATGCGGTGCACGCCCGAAACCATGCGTCCTGCCGCTTTCCGCGTGGGGCGGCGATGTCTTGCTTTTGTCTCTTCCGGCGCATTCACTGACTCCGAACTCGATCACACGACACCATTATCTTGACCTTCCTTCCCGGCTTCCATAGGATCCGGCGTCGCTTCAACGCGTGGCTCCCTCGCCTCCGGCGCCATTTTGCGCCCCACGCGGCGTATTCCCGACGGCTCCCACCGGAGGCTGCCATGGGCCGGCCGAACGGCAAGGCGATCGAGGCGCTACGAGCCCGATTCCGTGGCGAAATCGTGCTGCCTGGATCTCCTGGCTATGATGATGCCCGCCGGCTCTGGAATGGCATGTTCGATCGCCGGCCAGCGCTCGTCGCCCGCTGCATCGGCACCCACGATGTCATCGAAGCTGTCCGCTTCTCGCAAGAGCACGGCTTGCCCCTGGCGGTCAAGGGCGGAGGCCACAACTCCGCCGGCACGGGCGTGTGCGACGACGGCCTGGTCGTCGATCTTTCCCGCCTGCGGCGCGTCACGGTGCACACGCGGCACAAGACCGCCCACGTCGACGGCGGTTGTCTCCTTGGGGACATGGACTACGAGACCCAGCTGCACGGACTCGCGGTGCCCGCAGGGATCATCTCGCACACCGGCGTCGGGGGCCTCGCTTTGGGTGGCGGCTTCGGCTGGATCAGCCGCAAGCACGGGCTCTCCGTCGACAACTTGCTCGCCGCCGAAGTCGTCACCGCCGGGGGACGCCTGGTGAACGCAGGCCCGGAGGAGAATCCGGAGCTCTTCTGGGGCTTGCGCGGCGGCGGCGGCAACTTCGGCGTGGTGACCTCCTTCGTGTTCCGCTGTGCAGAGATCGGCCGCGAGGTGTACTCGGGCTTCATCGTCAAGCCTTTCGCCGAGGCCGAGCGCTACCTGCGCTTCCATCGCGACTACGTGCGCGACCTCCCGGACGAAATGACCGTGTGGGCGGTGCTGCGGCACGCGCCGCCGCTCCCCTTCCTGCCCCCCGACGTGCATGGCAAGCTCGTGGTCATCGTGCCCTTCGTCTGGCTCGGCGATCCGGGGCGCGGCGCGGCCTTGGTGCGCCCGCTCCGTGAAGTCCTGCCTACCGTCGGCGAAGCGGTGGGAACGAATCCCTGGCTCGCGTGGCAATCGGGCTTCGATCCCCTGGTGCCCCACGGAGCACGCAACTACTGGAAGTCGCACCATCTGCAGGAGCTGTCCGATGCTTGCATCGAGCAGCTCCTCACCTGGAGCGCCCGCATGCCCACGCAAGAGTGCGAGGCCTTCATCCCCCACATGGAAGGCGCCCCGAGCCGGGTGGCGGAAGACGCCACCGCCTACCCGCACCGGCGGACGCCGTTCTTGCTCAACATCCACACGCGCTGGCAGCAGCCCGCCGACGACGCCCGCTGCCAGGAATGGGCCCGTGGCTTCCATGCCGCGACCCAACCCTTCGCGCGTGGTGTCTACGTCAACTTCCTGGGCCAGGAAGGTGAGGAGCGCATCCGTGAGGCCTACACGCCGGCGGTGTGGAAACGCCTCGTGGCGGTGAAGAACCAGTGGGACCCGGACAACCTCTTCCGCATGAACCAGAACATCCGGCCGCTGCCGGAACCCTAGGCCCACGCCAGTTCCACGCCTCAATGGGTCCGATCCAACCCCTCGGGGTAATGCTTTTGTTGAGGCCGGCATTTCAGCCTCGGCCCTATGCGAGCCCGGTGAGCCTGGCGCTCGCCTCCCACAACTGCTCTTGCAGTGCCAGGTCCAGCGAGATGGGGGACGAGGGCGCGACGCGGAAGCGGTCGAAGTACTGCCCGGTGACGCCGGCGAGCGCCGCATCGCTCGCCAAGCGCACGATCGGGGCGGCTCCACGCGCCGGCGTGCTGGCGACGAAGAGCCACCGCAGGAAGCCGAAGGGGCGGAGGAAATCGCCCACGAGCCCCGTGTTGATCGTCCCTGGACGTACGGCGTTCACGGTGACAGGCCCGCTCCCGAGCCGCCTGGCCAAGGCGTAGGTGAAGAGAACGTTGGCGAGCTTCGTCGTGCTGTAACGTCGTTGCTTGCGATAGCTGCGCTCTGCCTGCAGGTCCTGGAAGTCGAGCCGTCCTCGCCGATGCGCGTTCGACGAGACGACGATCACCCGTGCCGCCGGAGCCGCACGCAGGAGCGGCAGGAGAAGGTGGGTGAGGAAAAACCCGGCCAGATGATTGACCGCGAACTGGGTTTCTACGCCGTCCACCGTGACACTTCGAGTCGCCGGAATGGTGGCCGCATTGTGGATCAAGAGATCGAGGCGCTCGTGACGCCGGGCAAGGCCGTCGGCGGCCGCGCGGAGCGAATGCTGCACCGCCAGATCCGCGACCACTAGTTCCGGCTCGCGCCCGGTGCGGTCGCGGAGCTCTCGCTGCGCAGCGTCACCTCTCCCCTGGTCCCGGCACACGAGGACGACCCGGGCGCCCAGGCCGAGCAAGGCGGCGGCCGCTTCCCGCCCGATGCCACGATTGGCCCCGGTGATCACGCAAGTCTTGCCTTCGAGCAACGCGCCGGCACCTCCAAGTCGTTCACCGACGGCGGTACGGCTCACCAGCCAGCGGTCGGCGCCGCGCACCAGCCGCCCACCTTTTCGGTCCGCACCGTGAGGGAGACCGTACCCGCGCCGGCGGTATTCGCCTAGCGCTCCCGTCCACGGGCTAGGCGCCATCATGCCGCTCCCTCGGGTATAGTGTTAACGTCGCTGGTTCGTGTCATGCAGACGACGGAGCGGAGGCCGGCCCGCATGATTCCTGGCAAGATCGCTCGTTTCGTGCAGGAACGCGCCAACGTGGCCGGCATGGCCAGCCGCGACGCCGACCTCGTGCCACACCAGCACCGTGTCTCCGGGTGGCGCCTCGGCAAGGACGGCAAGACGATCACCGCGTACCTTCCCGCGCTCTTCGCGGAGCACCTGCTCGAAGACCTGGAGAGCAACGGCCAGGTCGCCCTCAGCCTCGAGGAATACCCGGCCCATGAGACCTACCAGTTCAAGGGTGTTTTCGTGCGCCAGCGCGCCATCGAAGCGGAGGATCGAGCCTTGGTGGCCGCCCAGCGCGAGCGCTTCGTCCACGACATGTTGCCGCTCTACCCGGAAGCTCCCGTAGACCTGATCCGTGGCTTCATCGTCGAGCCGGACCTGGCCGTGGAGTTCGAGGTGCAGGAGATCTATTTGCAGACCCCTGGCCCGGGTGCCGGAGCCCGTCTCGTTCCTCCGGCAGAGAAGTGAGAGCCGTGGAGCAGAGCACGACATTCGACCGCCTGCCCGACGCCATCCGGCCCGTCCTCGACAACGGCATCCCCGCTGGCATGGCGACCTGCTCCGCCGCCGGTGTCCCGAATATGACGGTCGTCTCGCAGGTGTACTACGTGGACACCCAGCATGTCGCCGTCTCCTTCCAGTTCTTCAACAAGACCGTGCGCAACATCCGCGAGAATCCCCGGGCGGAGGTGGCCGTGCACGATCCCTTTGGCCAGGTGGACTGGATCTTGGAGCTGCAGTTCGTGCGCTCCGAAAAAGAAGGGCCCATCTTCGAGGCCATGGACATCCAGATCGAAGCCATCGCCTCGGCCACCGGGATGTCCGGAATCTTCAAGCTCATGGCGGCAGACATCTATAGAGTGCGTTCCTGTCGCCGCATCGAATACGGCGGTCGGGCGGCGGAGCCCGCATGAGCACCACCGGCACTCCCGGCTCCTCCGGTACGCCCGGCGCTTCAGGTACCTCCGGTACGCCAGGCACTCCCGGTTCGGACCTGGCCTCCGATCTGGCGCGCAAGGTGGCGGAGTTCGACATCCTCCAGCGCCTCTCGGCCCAGATCAACACGACCCTCGAGCTGGACGAGATCTACGAGGCCGCCCTGCGCACCATGGGCGAGCTGTTCGACTTCCATCACTCCATCATCCTCCTCCTGGAAAACGACGGCGAAACGCTCACCGTCGTTGCCAGTCGAGGCTATGAGAACCAGGCCGTCGGCGGGCGCGTGAAGATCGGGACGGGCGTCATCGGCACTGCGGCCAAGCGGCGGCGGCTGCTGCACCTGGACAACCTGGGCCAGTACCGCAGCTATGTCTCGGCGCAGCGCCGCGAGATGGTCAAGGCCGGTCGCGGCGACGAGATTGCCGACGCGGTTCCCGTGCCGGGGCTCGCGAATGCGGAAAGCCAGATCGCCCTGCCCCTCGTGGTCAAGGACACGCTCATCGGCGTCTTCTCCATCGAGAGCCCGGTGCGTCGCTCCTTCAGCGACCACGACCGCGCCCTCGTCACCATCGTGGCCAACCACATCGCCAGCGCCATCCACAACGCCCAGCTGTACCGCGCCGAGCGCCGCGCCGCGGCAGCGTTGCGGCAGGCCAACGACTCTTTGGAGCAGCGCGTGCGCGACCGCACCGCCGACCTGGAGCGGGAGCTGCGGGTCGCTCGGGAATTCCTGGACGACGCACGCAGCCGGGTCGACGGCCCCCTTCTCGGTAACAGCCCGGCGGTGCTGGCGCTGCGGGCCGCCATCTCCCGCCACGCCAAGCAATTGGACCCGGTGCTGCTGCACGGCCCGCCGGGTTCGGGCAAGGAAGCCGCGGCCCGAGCGCTGCACCACGAGTCGGACCGGCGCGATGGCCCGCTGATCCACGTCGACTGTCCGAGCCTGCGTACCGACGGCAAGGTGCAGCTGTTCGGCACTGGCGCCGATTGCACCGCTGACAACTGCAAGTTCCAGCTGGCCACTCGCGGTACGCTGTACCTCGACGCGATCCAGGATCTCGCCTTCGAGATGCAAGCACCGTTGCTCGAGGTGATGGAAAGAATCGACAGCGCCCGCGGCCGCGGCGAGACGCCGACCCCGGACGTGCGCGTCATCGCCTCCACCAGCCGCGACTTGCTGCGCGAGGCCGAAGCGGGGCACTTCGACCCGCGCCTGGCCGCTCTGCTACACCGCCACGAGATCGTGCTCCCCCCCCTCGCCGATCGGCGCGAGGATCTCCCCGCCCTGGTCGACTACTTCGTGCGCAAGCACGCGCGACGCCTCGGCAAAGCCGTGCGCAGCGTTTCACCCCAGGCGCTGGAGCGCCTGCAGGCCTATCGCTGGCCCGGGAACATCCGCGAGCTGCGCACCGTGATCGAGCGCGCCATCCTGGTCAGCGACACGCCCGTGCTCGACATCGACGAAGACTTCCTGGACAGCGGCGTCTCCTTGGGCAGCTACCGGCTCGTACGGCAGCTCGGCGCCGGCGGCATGGGCGAGGTGTGGCTCGGCAAGCACCAGCTGCTGGCGCGGCCGGCGGCGATCAAGCTCATCCGCCCGGACATGTCCAGCGCCGCTGGACCCGACCGCCTGACCGAGCGCTTCCGTCGCGAGGCCCAGGTGACCGCCAACCTGCGCTCCTCGCACACGGTGGAGCTCTACGATTTCGGCGTCAGCGACAGCGGCACCTTCTACTACGTGATGGAGCTCCTCCACGGCATGGACTTGAAGGCGATGGTGGACCGCTTCGGTCCCCTGCCGCCGGAACGCGTGCTCATGCTCCTGGAGCAGGCCTGCGTCTCGCTCAGCGAAGCGCATGACCGCGGTCTGGTGCACCGGGACATCAAGCCGGCGAACCTCTTCGTCACCTGGCTCGGCCCGGAGTTCGATTATTTGAAGGTTCTCGATTTCGGCATGGTCAAGGCCGAAGGCGGCGAGGACACCATGCAGCTCTCCGCCCAGGGATTCGTGCACGGGACGCCTGCCTTCATGGCTCCCGAGTTCGTCCTCGGCCGCGAAGCCGACGGCCGCGCCGATCTCTACTCCCTCGGCTGCGCCGCCTTCTGGTTGCTCACCGGTTTCCCCCTGTTCGAAACCAACTCCTCCACCGCCATGCTGGTGGCGCACGTGCAGACCCCGGCCCGGCGGCCCTCTGCCGTCGCCGAGCAGCCGATTCCGGAAGCGGTGGACAACCTCATCATGCATTGCCTGGAGAAGGATCCCCAGAAACGCCCCGCCTCCGCACTCGATCTCCTCGGCGAGATGGAGCGCGTCCGCTTCGAGCAACCTTGGACGCAAGAGCGCGCCCGCCAGTGGTGGCAACTCCACGCCCCCGAGGCACTGGCGCGCGCCAACGACTGAGTGCACGCGCTGGCGCTGACTCCGACCTCTGCGATGGGGCTACGATCCCGTGCGTCGCTTCGCGTCGCAGTCGGCGAGCAAGGACTGCACGCGCTCTGGCGGTGCTCCCTGGGAGCGGGCACGCTCGAGGGCCTCGGCACCGCGACGGCCCTCGCCTTCGGCGCACAGCACCTCGCCGAGGAGGAGCCAGCCGTCGGCGGCTTGTGGATCGACCTGCGTCGCGGCGGCCCCGTGCTTCTCCGCCTGGGCGAGATCCCCGGTCTCCAGATGCAGCGTGGCCAAATAGTAGTGGGCGCGGAAATCCTGCGGCCGCTGCGCCAGCACTGCTTGGAGCTGCGTGGCGGCTTCGTCGAACTCGCCCTGTCGCGCCATCGCCAGTGCCAGGTTGGAGCGCAACGAGACGTTGCGCGGCTGCACCGAGACGGCGTGCCGGTACGCCACCTCTGCCTCGGCCAGGCGTCCGGCATTCCCGAGCAGATACCCCAATCGGCTCTGGATCTCCGGGAGGTCGGGATTCAGGCGCACGATCCTCTCGTAGAGCGCGATCGCGCCGGAGGTGTCGCCGGCCGCCACCATGGCGTCGGTCGCCGACCGGGCCGACTCGACCAGGTCCTCCGCCAGTCCTGCGACCCACGGATCCTGCTCCAGCGCCGCGATGAAGTGGCTCGTCGCCTCGAGCGCCCGACCGCGCGACATGCTGGCCAACCCCTGCCAAAAGAGGCCCTGCGCGGCTTCGGTGGCCTGCAGCATCGCCTGCTCCGCGTCGGTCAGGCCTTCGGGAGGAAGGTGCAGCCACGGCGGCAGCCCGGGAGCGCGAAGATCGTGCAACCGCTTCATGTCGCCGAGCTCGGCGTGCCGATAGACGGAGCGCGGCGCATCGAACTCGAGCCGATTGTGATCGTCCGTGTAGACGATCCCCTCCGCCGCGAAATGGCGCAGCTCGTCGGGCCCGGCAATGAGCGTTTGGAGGAAATCCCCGGCATCGTGCATTCCAACCCGCGCCAGATCGCGGGCGATCGCCGGCCGGGCCAGCCGTCCCACGAGCTCGCGCCACTCGATCTGTAGCTCGTCCTTGGCCCCGAGGAGAACGTAGTCGGAACCGAACGCGGTCTCCCACAGGCTCGTCTGGGGAAAGACGCTCTGGAAGGTCCGGATCAGACCACGGAAGGTCGTGAGGTCCATGCTGTAGAGATGGAGGAAGACCATCATGGTTCCTCGCGGTAGGAGCCGGTCGCGGCACGAGGTGAGGAATTCCCGGGTGTAGAGGCTCGCCACCCCTGCCATCCACGGGTTGGAAGGCTCGGAGATGATGAGGTCGTAGGTCTGGCGGGTGAGCGACAGATGGTTGCGCGCATCCTGCATGACCAGGTGCAAGCGCGGATCATCGAGCACGTCACCGTTCACATGCGCGAACAGCCGGGCCGCCTTGGCCATCTCCGGCACGATCTCGATGCAGTCGATGCGGCGCACGCTCGGGTATTGCGCCACCGAGTGCAGCGTCACGCCCGTGGCCAGGCCGATCACCGCGACGTCGTGCGGCTCCGGGTGCAGCAGGCAGCTCACGTGCCCGCTCAGGACCTGCGTGGACATGTCCTTGTCGTCCGAGCCGTCCACCTTGCCGTTGATGGCCAGATAGCGCCCCCCGCTCGGACTTTCCTTCACCGTGATCGTCGAGTTGAGCCCCTCCTCGAAGAGCAGGATGGAGTATTCCTGCCGCAGGATTTCCGCCAAGCTCCGAGGGTCCCTGCGCTCCTGGCTTTGACCGGTATTCGCAGCGCGGCTGCGGTCGGGAGCCGCGCCAAGGTTGCGACCCTGGCTCTGACCCAAGGACCCCGTCTGCCCGCCGGCCTGCCGATAGCGGTCGGCGTAGAGAAAGGCGCCGCTCGTCAACGTCAGTGGGTCGAAGCGCGGCAGCAGGAGCGCGGTCAAGACGCCGGCTGCCACCACGGCGGCCGCGGCTCCCCCTCCCAACCGACGCCGCCACGAAGTGCTCAGGATCGCTGCCGCCACCCCGATGTTGAGGAGGGCGCCGAGGAGAATGGTGCGGTGCACACCGAGATGCGGCAGCAGGACGAAGCCGCCGCAGAAGGCGCCGACGATCGTGCCGACCGTGTTCGCCGAGTACGCCGTTCCCACCGTCGCGCCGGTCTGCTCGACGCCGCGCAGCAAGGCTCGGCCCACCAGGGGCAGACACATGCCCATGCAGGCGGTCGGGAGCAGGAGGGCGACGAAGATGAGGGCGAATTGCACCAGCTGGAAGCGCCAGAAGTCCTGGGCCAGCTGCGGCACCAAACGCAGCATCCATTCGGGGAAGCTCTGGAAGACCGGCACCATGGCGAGGGCGGTGAAACCAATGCCGAGCTCAGCCAGTGCAAAGGCGGTGCTCGGGTTCCGCAGGCGGTCGGCGACGCGGGAGGCAATGCTGCTGCCGACGGCGAGACCCAGGATGAAGGCGCTCACCACGAGCGCGAGGGCGTACACCGAGGAGCCGACGACGAGAACGAGAACCCGTGTCCAGGCGATCTGGAACAGCATGGCCGCGAGACCGGAGAGCCCGTAGCCCAGGAGCAGGACACGGACGTGGGTCGACTGACGTGTGGCATCGAGCGTCGCCGCCAGTGACGGACGCGGCGGCGCTGCCTTCTTCTCCGGCTTGCCTTCGCCGCGGGAAGCCGAGTGCGCGGGGAAACGCGACTGCGCCAGCCAGGCGATGGCCGCCACGCTCAGGCTGGTGCCGACGCCGACGAGCATGGCGCCGCGCAGTCCGAGCTGGGGAATGAGAACGAAGCCGGCGAGCAGCGATCCGGCCACCGCCCCGAAGGCGTTCACCGCGTACAACCAGCCGAGGGAGTTGCCGATGCGCCCCGCGTCGTCCATGAAATAGCGGCAGAGCACGGGGAGCGTGGCGCCCATGAGCGTGGCGGGGACGAGGATGACGACGCCGCAAGCGAAGAACTTGAACAGATGGAAGGGCAGGAAAGAGGTGGCGAAGTTCTGGTACACCCAGCGGAACAGGGGTTGCTCCGCCTGCACGACCCAGGGGAGCACGAGACAGAAGGCGCCGATGCCGAGCTCGAGCAGGGCGTAGACGCGCAGCGGCCGGCCGTGGCGATCGATCCAACGCCCGGCCAGGAAGGCGCCGAGCGCCAGCCCTCCCATGAACGCCGTGAGCACCGCCGTCATGGAGTAGACCGTGCTGCCCATGGGCAGGATCAGGAGGCGCGTCCAGCAGACCTCGTAGACGAGACCCGCCGCTCCGCTCAGGAAGAAGAGGAGCGAAAAGAGCGAGCGTGCACCCTGCGGCATGCAGCCTCCCGCGGCCATCACGGCCGCGGATCGCCCGATCCCGGACCGTCTCCCCAGTATAGGTCAGCCCGGACGGGGAAGCGGTGCGCTCGACCGCGGGCTCAGAGTCGGATCCACTTCTTCGACTCGCCGAGCTTCTCCATCGCGTGCGACCGCGCGTAGAAGCGCGTCAGGCCGCAGTCCTTGCACAGGACAAGGAAGAACTTCTCCGACGACAACCAGCTGCCGAGACCGGGCAAGTAGTTGGGTGCATGCCCACCGCCGGCGCTCACTTCGACGCTCTTGTAGAGGTGCTTGCTGCCGCAGGGGCAAGGCGAGAGTGTGGCCATGGTCTCCTCCTGGTTCATGTCCGTGCGCCGCGCAGCGCCGCCCGGGCACCGCCCGCTCGGTGCCGAAGCCCGGTATCCCCATGCTAAGCTCCGCACCTCGTACGGGAGAACCGAATCATGCGGCTGCCAGCGGCCCTGCACGTGCTCCACAACCGGGACTACCGCCTCTACTGGGCCGGGCAAGCGATCTCGCTCACCGGCACCTGGATGCAGGTCATGGCGCAAAGCTGGGTGGTGACCGGTCTGTCGCGATCCGCATCGGTGCTGGGCGCCCTCAACGTGGTGAGCACGCTGCCGATCCTTCTTCTTTCTGTCGTCGGCGGCACGCTGGCCGATCATCGGGAGAAGCGCCGCATCCTCATCGTCACCCAGATCGGCATGATGCTCCTCGCCTTCACCCTGGCGGGGCTCGTCTTCGCCGAAGGCATCGCGCTGTGGCACGTCTTCCTCATCGCCACCCTCCTCGGCGTGGTCACCGCCTTCGATCTCCCGGCGGCGCAGGCGTTTCCCCCCGAGCTCGTGCGCCGCGACGAGATTCCCCAAGCGGTGGCACTCATGCAGGCCATCTTCCATGGCTCGCGTCTGGTGGGCCCGGCGCTCGCCGGCATCCTCGTGGCGCAATTCGGCGAGGGCAGCGCCTTCCTGGCCAATGGTCTCTCCTTCCTCGCCGTGATCGCGACGCTGCTCCTCATCCCGGACCGTCAGCGTCCGGCCGGGGAGGCGGGCGCGCGCCCGCGCGGCGGCATGGGCGCCGGCTTCCGCTACGTGCGCGCGGAGCCCGTGGTGGGAAAGCTTATGCTGCTCACCGCCATCACCATGATCTTCGTCTTCCCCTATCTCATCGTCCTCATGGTGTATTACGCGCGGCACTTCCTCGCCACCGACGCTCGGGGCATGGGTGCGGTCATGAGCGCCTCCGGCCTCGGCGCGCTGACCGGCGCCATCGTCCTGCTCTTCGGCAACGCCCGCACGCTGCGACGCTGGCTGTTCATTGGCGTCCTGGGCTGCAGCGCCGGTCTCTTCGGCCTGGCTCTGACGCGGCAGCTGGCGGTGGCGGTGGTGTTCGTGGCCTGCTTGTCCTTCTCCGTGTCGTCGCTCATGGGGAGGATCTCGCAGACGATCCAGCACCGGGTCCCCAACGAGCTGCGCGGCCGCGTCATGGGCATCTTCGCCATGACTTTCACCGGCCTCCTGCCCTACGCGGCGCTCCTCCTCTCGACCCTGTCCGACCTCATCGGCTTCGATGTGGTGCTCCGCATCTGCTCCCTCAGCTTCGCGGTGATTTCGTGCGCACTGCTCACCCGCTTGCCCGCGGCGCCGGCCACGCACGACGAGCCCGCACCGGAGAAGGAACCCGTCGCTGCCTGAGCTCCCACGACCTCGCGGGTCCGCTTTCGACCTCGACTGGATGCAGGGCGGGGGATTCGAAAACTTCAGCGATGTCCGAGCACGCGGTGGGGGCGGTAAGGCGCCTCGAGGCTCAGGCACTCCTCGGCGTCGAGACGTAGGCTGGCAGCCGCTACCGCGTCGTCGAGGTGCTCGAGCTTTGTCGCGCCGATGATGGGCGCGGTCACGCCCGGCTGCTGCAGGAGCCAAGCGAGGGCTACCTGCGCCGGCGGTACGCCGCGGGCGCGGGCCACTTCGAGTGTGCGTTCCACCACGGGTAGGTCGAGGGCATCTTCGTAGAGCTGGCGGGAATAATCGTCCACCGCCGCCCGCGGGGTCGCCTGCGAATCGACCTTCTCTCGCGTCCCGGCCAGGAGCCCGCGCGCCAGCGGGCTCCAGGGCAAAACGCCGAGACCTTCGGCGCGGCAGAGGGGCAGCATCTCCCGTTCTTCCTCGCGATAGATCAGGTTGTAGTGGTTCTGCATCGAGACAAAGCGATGCCAGCCGTGGCGTTCCTGCAGGCTCAGCGCTTTCATGAGCTGCCAGGCGAACATGCTGGAGGCGCCGAGGTAGCGCGCCTTGCCGGCGCGCACGACGGTGTGCAGCGTTTCCAGCGTCTCCTCGAGTGGCGTGTGCGGGTCGAAGCGGTGGATTTGGTAGAGGTCGACGTAGTCCATCCCGAGGCGGCGCAGCGAAGCATCGATGGCCTCCAGGATGTGCCGCCGCGAGAGACCGCGGTCGTTGGGCCCGTCGCCCATGGGGAAGAAGACCTTCGTCGCCACCACCACCTCCTCGCGACGGGCGAAGTCGCGCAGCGCGCGGCCGAGCACCTCCTCGCTCCGACCGCGGGAGTACATGTCGGCGGTATCGAAGAAGTTGATGCCGAGCTCCAGGGCGCGGCGCAGGAAGGGCCGGCTCGCGTCCTCGTCGAGGACCCACGGCCGCCAGGCACTCGAGCCATAGCTCATCGCCCCGAGGCAGATGGGGGTGACGCGGAGCCCCGTCGTTCCCAGTCGCACTGTCTCCATGCTGCCCCGATCGCTGCCGGTCGACCGCCTTGCCCGATGTCGAAGCGGGCCGGGCTGCGGAGCATTGTAGAAGATTCACCGCCTCCAGCGCTGCCGCTCGAACTCTGCCCGGCACAAAGCAGAGCCCCCCGTGCGGCAGCACGGAGGGCTCTTGCTGGGTCAGGTCGCCAGCGGTTACTGGCCCACGTCGCAGGTTGCGGCGTTGCCGCTCGGATCGTAAACGTAGGCAGTGCTGGTGACGCCGGTGACGCAGAACTCCAAGACGTCCGCGGGCTTGATCCCCTTCAACGTCCCGGAAGAGATGCTGCAGCTGCCGTTCGAGCCGGTGATGCCGGTACGGCCGGCCTTCTTGACCACGCCGTTCACCTTCCAGTCACCGGTCACGGTGGCGCCGCTCACCGCCTGGCCGCCCGCATTCTGGAGTGTCACCACTGCGGTCCCCTGCACGCCGCCCTTGATGGACTTGCGCGTCGCCACGAGATCGGCGACGTGCACCAGGGCTGCGCTCGCCGTCGTCGCGCCGGCGACGTTCGAGTAGCCCGAGGCGCTGCTGCCGTTCACGGCACGGACGCGATACTCGTAGCTCGTCCCGGCGGACAGCCCGGTGTCCTGGTAGCTGGTGGCCCCGGCGCCGGGGGTGGCGATGCGGGTGAAGCTGCCGCCGAGAATGCGGCGCTCGATCTCGAAGCCGGTCTCGTTGTTCGAGGCATCGGTCCAGGCGAGGTCGATGCCGTTCGCTCCCGCAGCGGTCGCCCCGAGACCGGTCGGAGCTGCAGGCTGCGTCGGCGGTGGCGGTGAGGCCGACAGTCGCGAGTACAAGAGCAGGTTGGGCGAGCCGGTGCCGATGCCGGTCAGAACGCCCGCCGTCGCGCTCGTGAGCACCAGGTTCTGGGCCTCCGTCGCCGACAGGGCGGGGTTCGCGGCACGGACGAGCGCCGCCACACCGGCCACGTGGGGCGTCGCCATCGAGGTGCCGCTCCAGATGCCGGTGGAAACGTCGCTGTCGTGCGTCGAGGACTGGATGCTCGCTCCCGGAGCGAAGAGATCCACACAGGTGCCGTAGTTGGAGAAGCTGGCCCGCGCGTCGGTGTTGGTGGAAGCACCGACGGTGAGAGCCGCTGCGGCGGAAGCCGGCGAGTAGTTGCAGGCCACGGAGTTGTCGTTGCCCGCGGCAACGGCGAGGACGACGCCGGCGGCGACAGTGTTGGCCACCGCGGTGTTGAGGGACGACGAGGCCGGTCCCCCGAGGCTCATGTTGGCCACCGCGGGAGAGATGTGGTGGGTCGCCACCCAGTCCAGCGCGGCGATGATGCCGCTGTAGGAGCCCGAGCCGTTGCAATCCAGCACGCGCACCGCGTGCAGCGTCACGTTCTTGGCGATGCCGTAGGTGCTGCCGCCGATGGTCCCGGCCACGTGCGTTCCGTGCCCATGGCAGTCGCCATTGAAGGTGGAACCCGAGCCGTCGTTGACGAAGTCGACGTCGAAGCTGGCGCGGCCGACGTACTGCGAGTGCGTGGTACGGATGCCGGTGTCGAGGACATAGGCGTGCACGCCGCTGCCGTCGTTGTCGAAGGTGTAGCTGGCGTCGAGAGGCAGCGCGTGTTGATCCACGCGATCCAAGCCCCAGGTCGGGCCCGCCTGCGTCCCCGCGAGCGTGGCCACGTAGTCTTCCTCGACCGCAACCACGTGAGGATTGTGCCGCAGCGCCTCGACCGCGGCCGGAGGTAGCCAGGCGGCGAAGCCCTTCAGTGCCTGGCCATAGACGTAGGTGGGGGCGCTGCCATGCGCCGCGGTCAGCGATGCCGCTTCGGCGCCGGGATCGTCCACGTCGTCACGGAAGGCCACGATCCAGTGGCCCGCGATGGGGTTGCCGGCGGACAGCGTGCCGATCGTCCGCGACAACTGCGCGGCGGCACCGGCGTCGATGTAACCGGCTCGAGGCGTCGCCGCCGGCTTCGGGGCGGAATCCAGGTCCGCCGGGGAAATGCCGTGCTCGCAGGCCGCGAGGCCCATGACGGCGACCAGAACCAGTGCGAG